>DHYT01000235.1 GCA_002415465.1 Desulfobulbaceae bacterium UBA5123 | reverse complement strand
ACCGGCGCCGAGGTGACCTTCACCGCCGTCTTCATCAACGAGAAGACCAAGTCCAAGGGCGGCATGAACGGCGATCCGCTCTATCCCGACGCGGCCCTGCTCGATCCGGCCCTCACCGTTTCCCTGCCGCCGCATGTGACCGCCGCCACCGGCATCGATGCCCTGACCCATGCCCTGGAGGCCTTTGTCTCCACCCAGGCCCATCCGATCTCCGAGATGTATTCCCTGGAGGCCATCGGTCTGATCAGCGCCAACCTTGGCATGGCCTATGCCCATGGCGAAAACATGGAGGCCCGTTCCGCCATGCTGATGGGCAGCCTGTTGGGCGGCAAGGCCCTGGCCATCGCCGGGGTCGGCCTGGTTCACGCCATGGCCTACCCCCTGGGCGGCATGTTCGGCATCCCTCACGGGTTGGCCAATGCGGTGCTGCTCCCCTATGTCACCGCCTACAACCTGATCGGCAATCCGGAGAAGTTCGCCACCATCGCCGAGGTGATGGGCCAGAACGTGGAGAAGATGAGCGTGCGCGAGGCGGCCGAGGCGGCGGTGGAAGCGATCTACAACCTCAACCAGGACGTGGGTATCCCGGCCACCCTGGCCGAACTCAAGATCCCGGCCAAGAAGATTCCGGAGATGGCCAAGATCGCGCTTACCGTCACCCGGCCAGTGGAGAACAACCCCCGCAAGCCCACCCTGGAAGAGGTCATCGCTGTCTACGAGCAGGCCTTTGCCGGTTGGGAGCAGCACCATCACCATTAACCGAGAGATTGCGCCCGCATGAACGTGGGGCAACGACTATACCCCACAAGAGAGGATAAAGAAGATGCCCGGTTTTGAGGTATTCGGCGAGGAAGAGAAGAAGGAGATCATGGAGGTGCTGGACACCGGCGTGCTGTTTCGCTACGAGTTCGGCGAGCAGCGTAAGGGTATCTACAAGGTGCGCACCTTCGAGGAGCAGTTTGCCGCCTACTGCGGCGTGAAACACGGCCAGGCCGTCACCTCCGGCACCGCGGCGCTTAAAGTCGCCCTGGCGGCTTTAGGCATCGGCGCCGGCGACGAGGTGATCACCCAGTGCTTCACCTTTGTCGCCACCTGGGAGGCGATCCTGGACGTGGGCGCCATCCCGGTCTTTGCCGAGATCGACGAGACCCTCAACATGGATCCCAAGGATCTCGAAAAGAAGATCACCGCCAAGACCCGCGCCATCATCCCGGTGCACATGATGGGGGCGCCTGCCCGCGTCGAGGAGATCAAGGCCCTTGCCGACCGCCACGGGATCCCGGTGATCGAGGATACCGCCCAGGCGGCCGGCGCCACCCTGCACGGGAAAAGGCTGGGAAGCTTCGGCGCCTGCGGCACCTTCTCCTTTGACCCGGTGAAGACCATGACCACCGGCGAGGGCGGCATGATCGTCACCAACGACGAAACCCTGTGGCGCAACATGAGCGAGTACCACGACCACGGCCACGATCACGTGGTGAACCCCGGCGGCCGCGGCGGCGAGGGGCGGAGCTTCGTGGGCTTCAACTTCCGGATGATGGAGCTCCAGGGCGCCATCGGCATCGCCCAGCTGGCCAAACTGGACGGCATGATCGCGGCCCAGCGCAAGAACAAGGCGGCCATGAAGGAGGCGGTGGCAAAGCTGCCCGGGGTCACCTTCCGCACCATCCTGGACGAGGCGGGCGACTCGGCCACCTTCCTCGCCTTCATGCTTCCCGATGCCGAGAAGACCCGCAAGGCGAACGAGGTGCTGGCCGCCAACGGCGCTGGCGCCGTCTACTTCGCGGTCAACACCTGGCACTACTACCCCAAGTGGGAGCACCTGCTCGGCGGCAAGACCCTGGCCCACAACGGCTGGCCCTTCAAGGAGCCGGAGAGCAAGCGCAAGGTGGTCTACGATCCCCAGGCGCTGCCCAAGTCGGCGGCGATCATGGACCGGACCCTGGTCTACCAGGTGCCGGTGAAGCTCAGCCCGGAGCGGCTGGCCCAGATCGCTGCAGCCGTGGAGAAGGCGGCCGCCGCAATCTGAACAAACGTTCTTCTGGAACCTGTATTGTAAGCGCCCCTCCCCCACCGGGAGGGGCGCTTTTGTTTGAGCGCCAGGGCGGCGTTCTCCGGCGCGGACTTTTACGGACTTGCCTCCCCTGCCAGTGGGGCGTTGCGTTGTGGTTGTTGAGTTTGTTATGATTTGGTTGTCTACGGCGCGGTGCCGGACGTGGCCGGGCACCCACCAGCCTCCCGGGGCCAACGCTGACAGGCCATGGCAGACAGCATTCGCAGGGGATGCTCGGACGCGCCTTGCCTAATCCTCCTCCGGTTTGTTTTTTTTCACTGAATCTCTAGGAGAACCGTCTGGCGTCAAGCCGAGGGCCAGGCCCCACACTTCGCGATGGCAGATTCCGTCCAAGCCAAAGGCCGTGACAATTCCCGAGTGCAACGGCTCTGTCATACGGATTTCGAGATTCCGGTCGGCGCCGAGGTGTTCATCCATGGTGATGACCGGGCCGAACGTTTTCAGACCAGCTTTGTGGGCATGGAGAGGAAGAGCTTTCTCCTCTTCAGGCTGCCGCGCCGCCAACTCGGCCAGACGCTGCAACCCCAGACAGCGCTGACGGTTCGTTTCCTGGTCGAG
>DHYT01000034.1 GCA_002415465.1 Desulfobulbaceae bacterium UBA5123 | reverse complement strand
CGGTGATCACCTCGTCGAAGATCAGGACGATGCCCAACTCCCTGGTCAAGCTGCGCAGCCCCTCGTGAAACCCCTCCTTGGGGGGGATGACGCCCATGTTGCCCGCCACCGGCTCGACGATCACGCAGGCGATGTCGAGTTTCGGGTCGCGGAGGGTCTTTTCGAGGGTGTCCAGGTCGTTATAAGGGATGGAGATGGTGTTCTTGACAATATCGTCCGGGACCCCAGGGCTGCCGGGGATGCCCAGGGTGATGACGCCGCTGCCCGCCTTGACCAGAAAGCTGTCGGCGTGGCCGTGGTAGCAGCCGTCGAATTTGACGATCATTCTTTTGCCGGTGTAGCCACGGGCCAGCCGCACCGCGCTCATGGTCGCCTCGGTGCCTGAGCTGACGAAGCGCACCTTCTCCACCGACGGCAGCGCCCCGCAGACGAGCTCGGCAAGCTCCACCTCGGCCGGACAGGGGGCGCCGTAGCTGGTGCCGTTGGCAAGGGCGTTCTTGATCGCCTCGACCACCGGCGGCGGATTGTGGCCCATGATCATCGGCCCCCAGGAGCCGAGGAAGTCGATAAATTCGTTGCCGTCGATGTCGTATATCTTTGCCCCTTGGGCGCGGGCGATGAAGAGCGGGTCGCAGGCCACGGACTTGCAGGCCCGAACCGGGCTGTTGACGCCGCCGGGGATCAGGGTCTGCGCTTTCTGGAACAGTTGCCGGGATTGTTCGGTATGCATGGTGCGGTTCTCCTTCCGGGTCATAACTGAAAATATCTGTCGGGGGCGTGGCCCCGCCGCCGTCGCGGTTCGAAGTTTGGCACTATAGCACGCCACCTTGCCGGCTGTCAAAATGATAGTCGGGCAGCCCGGCGTCAGCGTTGCTGACGGCCGTTGCCGCCTGCAGAATTTACTGGTTGTCATGGGTCGGGAGAGCAGGTAAGATGCATCATTTAATTGTAATTAAACCCTCTCGGTCGGGGGGCCTCCGTAAGTTGCCGATTCGTAAGCCTTTGTTTGTTCCGAGTTGGGGCGGCAATGGGTTTGGCATTCTTTTTCGAACAAACATTTAAGGAGTTGTAGAGATGGCTGGAGACAAGGTAGTGCATGTGAGCGACAGTGATTTCGATGCCCAGATCATGAAATCCGACCTGCCGGTGCTGCTCGATTTTTGGGCGCCGTGGTGCGGGCCCTGCAAGGCGATCGGGCCGGTAATCGACGAGCTGGCCAACGAGTTTGACGGCAAGGCCAAGATCACCAAGATGAATGTGGATGACAACCCCGCCACCCCCGGCAAGTTCGGCGTTCGCGCCATCCCCACCCTGATCCTTTTCAAGGGCGGCCAGGTGGTCGAGCAGATCACCGGCGCGGTGGGCAAGGCGCAACTCGTCGCCATGATCAACAAGGCGCTGTAGGTTTCACCGCATGTCCTCGGCGGAGTATGACCTCATCATCGTCGGCGGCGGCCCGGCCGGGCTGACTGCCGGTCTGTACGCCGCCCGCGCGATGCTGAAGGCGGTCCTGGTGGAGAAGGGGGCGGTGGGCGGCCAGGTGCTGCTTACCGACTGGGTGGATAACTACCCCGGCTTCCCCGAGGGCATCTCCGGTTTTGAGTTGATCGACAAGATGGCGGCCCAGGCGGCCCGCTTCGGAATGCAGACGCAGCTCGGCGCCGTCACCGGCATGGATCTCAAGGGGCCGGTCAAGCGCCTCGCCATGGAGGACGGCTCCGAGCTCACCGCCAAGGCGGTGATCATCGCCACCGGGGCACGGCCCAGGCAGTTGGGGGTTCCGGGCGAGGTCGAACTCACCGGCAGGGGGGTGTCCTACTGCGCCACCTGCGACGGGCCCTTTTACCGCAAACATGAGGTTGCGGTGGTGGGCGGCGGCAACACGGCCGTGGAGGAGGCGGTGTATTTGACCCGTTTTGCCGACAAGGTGACGGTAATCCATCGCCGCGATGAACTGCGGGCCACCAAGATCATCCAGCAACACGCCTTTGCCAACGAAAAGGTGCATTTTCTCCTCGATACCCAGGTGCTGCGCGTTGTCGGCAAGGATGGGGTGGAGGGGCTGCAGCTCAAAAAAAACAGCGGCGAGGAAAGCTTTCTCCCCGTGCATGGCGTATTCATGTTGGTCGGGACCGCCCCGAACAACGAGATGTTGCCCCTGGCCGACCTGGCCGCCGACCCCTACGGATTTATCCCCACCGATGGTGAGATGCGGACCGTTCTCCCCGGCGTCATGGCGGTGGGCGACATCCGCAGCAAGGCGGTGCGGCAGGTGGTGAACGCGGCCGGCGAGGGCGCGGTTGCCGTTCTGGCCGCCGAGGCGTATCTCCGCCAACTCGGGTGAACCGCCGGCGAGCCCCAGTCAAATCTAAAAATCAGCCAAGAGAAGCCATTGCTCATGATGACCAGCCAACGTCTCAGCCGTTCCCGGAGTTTCTCCTTTTTCGCCGTTGTAATTCTTCTGTTGCCGCTCCTCGCCCTGCCGGGGTGCGGCACCATGAACAAGATGCTCGCGGCGGTGGGGCTTGCCGATGACAACAGCCCCGGCACCCCGGACGGGATGGTGATGACCGCCATGGACGCCTTCAACGAAGGTGACTATTCCGGCGCGCTCAAGATCTTCGAGGAGTTGCGCGACAACTTCCCCTTCAGCAAGTACAGCCTGCTGGCCGATTTGAAGACCGCCGATTGCCGCTATTACATGGCTGATTATGCCGAAGCGCTCGCCCTGTACGAGGAGTTTGAGGCGAACCATCCCACCAACGAGGCGATTCCCTATGTCCTGTTTCAGATGGGGATGTGCAGCTACAAGCAGATCGGGACCATCGATCGCGACACCAACGATGCGGTGGTGGCCCTGCAGACATTTTCGCGGATGCTGCGGTTGTTTCCGGAATCGCCCTATACCAGCGAGGTCAAGGCCCGGATCAGGGCGGGGCGGAACTTCCTGGCCCGGCATGAGATGTATGTGGCGGCCTTTTATGTCCGCAGCGAGGAGTTCAAGCAGGCGGAGCGGCGGCTGGGGTATCTGCTCGCCACCTATCCCGAATCCGATGAATGCCCCAAGGCGAAGGAGTTGCTGGCCGCCATCCGTTCCGGCAACCCGCCATTTCGCACCTGGCGCGATTGGATCCCCGATCTTTCCCTGCCGGACTGGCAGACCTTTGCCAGCGGTCTCAGCATGCAGGGACGCGGCGGTTCCACCGATGACGGACCCTGATGCAGGTTGAGGCGGTGAGCATTCGGCGCGGGAAGCCGCGCCGTGTGGATGGGGTGGCGGGAGAGGCTTACTCTTGTTCTTTGAACTTTTCCACGCAGTCAGGGCAGATGCCGTGGCTGAATTCCGCTTCCGAGTGATCCCTGATATACGATTCGATCTGGCTCCAGTAGCCCTTGTCGTC
>DHYT01000166.1 GCA_002415465.1 Desulfobulbaceae bacterium UBA5123 | reverse complement strand
GCCGAGGAGAAACGGGTCTACGCCGGCCTGGTGGAGGGACTGGTCGCCCTGCAGGCGGCCCGGGAGGAACCGTACCTGAGCACGCCGGAGGTCCGCATCCTGCGCCGGCTCCTGCGCTGGACCGCACCGATCAACCTCACCGATCCTACGGCCGACGACTTCCGGGCCGAGAACTGCCGCACCCTCCACGACATCATCCGCTTCTGCCACGAAAAGGCGGTGGACACCCTGATCCACCGTCATTCCTCGGCACAGATGGTGGCCGGTGCGGAAACCCGGCCGCTGGAACTCACCCTGCCCATTGAGCTCCGGCTCATCGACCTGGGCGGCGGCCTGGCCGCGGACCAACCCCAAGGCGCACCGGTCACCGTGGCGCAGGTGCAGAGCCGACCGCTCAAGGCCCTGCTCGACGGGCTCCTCCGCCAGGAGAGCTGGAGCCAGGAGCCGGCCCCCTTCGACTTCAAGGATCTGCTCACCAGCCTGAGCCGCCCCCTGTCGGCGTTGACCAACGCCCCGGCCTATGCGGGCGAGAATCTGGCGATCATCGCCGAGAACTACTGCAACCTGAGCCTGCGACTCGGTTACCACTTCAACGTCATTGATTCCTATCTTTCAGCCGACCCGGACGACAACTACATCTATTTCCGCTTTGTCGGCGGCTTTGCCGAAAAGTCGAAAAGAAACCGTCGCGCCGCCCTCATCGCCACCATCCTGAGCAGCCTGCATTTCAAGGTGGATCAGCAGGGCGACCTGGTCATCGGCAAGGTCAAGATGCTGGATCAGGAGCACATGACCGATATCCTGGTCCGGTTGGGGGAACTGGTGGGCTTTACCCGCCAGCTCGATGTGCGGATGGTGGATGAGCAGACCTCCGAGCGCTTTTTCACCGAGTTTATCGAGAGAGCGCGACAATCACAGCCCACACTCGACCGGGGGTAGCAGGCATGCGCTGGCTCAAAAAAATACTACAGACCCGGCGCGAACGGCAGCAGGAAAAGGCGAATCACTATCTGGCGGTGCTGAAGGGGCGCTACCACACCTTTCGTTCCCTGCTGGACAGCAACAACCGGGCCGTGGAGTTGATCACCGAACTGGGGATGCGGCTGCGCGGCACCCCCCTGGCCGATCTGAAACTCACCGACCGGATGACCGAGCTCATCGAGGTGACCGGGGAGATGGTCGAGAAGCTGATCCATCTCGACAACGGCCGTTCGCATGGGCTGCTTCTGCGCCACCACCAGCTGCGGGAGGCGATTAACGGTCTTGCCGCCGGCCTTCCCACCGTCGAGCATCTGCCCCTCTGCATCCCTCTGGCCAAGGCCGATAACCCCGCCGCCGTGGGCGGCAAGGCCGCGGCCCTGGGTCGGCTCAGGGGGGCCAACCTGTGCCGGGTGCCGGACGGCTTTGCGGTGCCGGTGCATGCCTGCCGCCTGTTTCTGGAGCAGGGCGACCTCTCCTTTCAACTGGTGGGGCGGTTGCAGCGCTATCTGCGGGGCGGGGCAACGGAAAACCCGGCCGAGGTGATCGCGGAGATCCATGCCACGATCATGGCCGCCCCCCTGCCCGCCGCGCTCGCCAAGGCGCTGGCGCAAGCCAGCAGACCCTTCTTCGATGCGGGGCGGGGCCTTGCGGTGCGGAGCAGCGGGGTCAGCGAGGATGGCCGTCGCCATTCCTTTGCCGGGCAGTTCGCCACCGTCCTGAACGTCACCGAGCCGGTGGCGCTGGCAACCGCCTTTAAAGAGGTGGTGGCCAGCGCCTTCAACGCCCGCAGCATCGCCTACCGGGTCAGCAGCGGTCTTGAGCCGCTGGCCTTTGAGATGGCGGTGCTCTGCCTGGAGATGATCCCCGCCCGTTCCGCCGGCATCCTGTTCACCCGCGATCCCAACCTGCCGGAAACGGACCGGATGCTCGCCACCGGCGTTTTGGGCCTGGGGGACGCGGCGGTGAGCGGGGCGGCGGTGAGCGACATCTTCACCATCACCCGTGGCGGCAAGCTGGTGGAGTCCGCCACGACCATTGCCCGTAAGGAACACCGGCAGATCTGTCTCCAGCAGGGCGGGGTGGGCGAGGAGGCGGTGCCGGAGGAAGAGCGGCGGCTGCCGTCGCTGACCGCCGAGCAGATAGCGGTGCTGGTTTNNGCAGGCGCGGCCGTTGTTGCTGGCCCGCCGCTCCCTCACTGGGCCGGCGCAACATATCGACCCCAGCCGGATTCTGCTCGCCGGCGGGGTGGAAACCTCGCCGGGGCGGGCCACCGGCCGTGCCGCGATCATCCGCAGCCGGGGGGATATGGAAGATCTGGCGCGGGGGCCGGTTATTCTTGTCTTGCACCAGAGCATGGTGGATGCGGTGAATATCCTCGACCGGGTGGGCGGGGTGTTGGTCGATCTCGGCAATCCGGCGGATCATCTTTCCTGCGTGGCCAGGGAATACGGGCTGCCCATGCTCACCGGCCTGCAGCGGGCCGCGGCAACCATCGGCGACGGCCAGTGGATCACCCTCGAAAGCCGGGGCGGGCTGGTCATCAAGGCAAGCGAAGAGGAGATCGCCGCCGCAGAGGCCGCGGCCGCCGCCTGCCGGCTGGTCCCGAAGGAGCAGGCAAGGGCGAAGGTCGATGAGCCCCACGAGATCACCGAGCTGCGCGAGCTGATCGTGCGGCTGAATCTCACCGACGCCTATGGCCCCACCTTCTCCATTGCCGAGTGCCGCTCCCTGCATGACGTCGTCCGCTACATCCACGAAAAAGCGGTGATCTCCATGTTTAACGCCAACGACGCGGCGCTGGAGGACACCTCCGGGGTGGTGGTCCATCTGGAGTCGGAGGTGCCGTTCATGGTCAGCATCATCGATCTGGGCGGAGGGCTGCTGCCCAAGCGTAAACACAAGCGGCGGGTGGCGGTGGAGGAGGTGGTTTCACCGCCGTTCAAGGCGCTCTGGCGCGGGGTTGCGACCCCCGGCCTCAACTGGGGGCCGGTGTCCGGCGGCGACATCAACGGCGTGATGTCCAACTGGCTCACCGACCATCGTTCCGCCCGGCCGGTTGGGATGCCCAACTACCTCATCGTCAGCCGTGACTACCTGAACCTGAACGCCAGGATGGATTTCCATTTCACCATGATCGACGCGGTGTGCGGCTTTGACCCTTACCAGAACTACGTCAAGTTCCGTTTCAAGGGCGGCGGCACCACCCCGGAGCGGCGTCAGCGGCGGGCCAACTGCATCGCCCGGATTCTCGAGGCGCACGACTTCTTCACCGACGCCCGCGATGACCTGGTCAACGGCAACTTGCACGGGGTGCCCCAGGAGGTGATCGAGGAAAAGCTCATCGTCCTTGGCCGGTTGCTCGGTTTTACCAGGTTGCTGGACGCGGTGATGGCCGATGATGAGACGGCCGGTCGGATCGCCGAGGCCTTTCTGGCCGGGAATTACGGCTTGGCCGGGATCCGGCCCGGTGCAGATTGATGCGGGTGGAAGCAAGAGGCGTCGGCCCAGGGATGCCGCAAGGGCTTGCGGGGATTGCAGGGCGGTGCGGGAAGGTAGAAGGCGGTCGGCCGGGGATGATGCCGGTCGAGTGGCTCGTGGTTTGAGCCAGGAGCGCACTCGCCGGGGTTGGGGCGCCTCTCCGGCTCTCCGGCCAGGGCGAGCTTGTCGAGAGAGAAGGCTGTAATACAGGCGGCCGAAAGGTCAACCGGCAACGGGCAGGTCAGGGCTGCGCCGTTGCCGTGGGTTTTACCATCCCCCGGTTACCGCCTTCAGGTAACCGACGACCATCCCTCCGGCCAGCAGGCCGGCGATGAAGCAGAAGAGCCCCCAGAGGCTGAAACCCATGCCGAAGAAGCCGGCGGTCTTTAAGGTGCTTTTGGATGCCTCGTCCGTTGCCGATACATCCTTGTCGCTTACTTTTGTTTGTGTCTTTGTCGTTTCCATTGCAAATCCTCTCGGTTCGGATGGTGATCTATTGGAAATAAAAAATTGACTAGATAACTTTCATTCGGTCCGCGGCTGATTTCAGAGGCGAGGCCGGCAATCTGTTTTGACTACACACAAACTATTTTACGCGCCGGATGCTGTCAATCAAAATCCGCCACGGGGAGCGCGCAGAAACACCTGGTTTTTCTGTCTCCGCAAGAGACCAGCCGGGGTGAAGCCATCGGCTCCTTGACCCGCCTGGGGACGCCTCGGGCGCGAAATAACCGGATCGACTTGATGTAAGTCAAGGTGCAACCCTTCCCGGCGGGCTACCGTATCGGTATGAGCGGTTTTCTCTGAATTTTTTTAGGAGGGTTGCAGGATGTTATCTGTTTCGTTGGCAAAGGGGTTCTGTCGTGGGTTGCTGGTCGTTTGCGTTTGTCTGCTCCCGGCTGTTGCGGCGGCACATTGCGACACCGTGGATGGCCCGGTGGTTCTCGACGGGCGGCGCGCCTTGCAGGAGGGGAACGTCGCCCCGGCGCTCAAGTGGGTGACCCCTGCCCACGAAGAGGAGGTGCGGAACCTGTTCGGAACCGTCGCCAGGGTGCGGCAGGCGGGCGGCGAAGGCGGCACGCTTGCCGAGCAGTATTTTCTGGAGAATCTGGTGCGACTGCACCGGGCGGGAGAGGGCGCGCCTTACAACGGGTTGCAGCCCGCCGGAACCGTTGATCACGCGGTGGCCATGGCTGATACGGCCCTTGCGAATAAATCGATCGACGAGTTGGTGGATATCCTGAGTCGGGTGATGGCGGCCGGCATCCGCGAACGCTTCAGTCATGCCTTGACCGCCAGGGAAAAGGCCGACGAAAGCGTCGACGCCGGGCGTCGCTATGTGGCCGCCTACGTCGATTTCATGCACCATGTTGAGAATTTGCACCAGGCCGTGCAAGGGGCGGGCGGGCGTCATGGCGAGGCGGCCATCGCCCCGGCGCCTGCCGGTTGCCCCAAGCATCATCAAGAATAAAGACCGTCAACTTCTATCCTGCGAGGTGTTCCATGTCCGGAGTAAATCCCAACGCCAAGAGCTACAATGTTTTGCCTGGCCCCGTGATGGGGGTGGTGACCGCCGATTATCTGGAGAATCTGGCCCGGGTGATCCGTAAACACCAAATCCCGCTCGTCAAGCTCACCTCGGCGCAACGGTTTGCCATTGCCGGGCACGCGCCCGAGGCGTTGGCGGAGATATGGCGGGACCTGGGGCGGACCGAGGCGCCGGCCAAGCCGGTGGGCATCCACTATATCCAGGCCTGTCCCGGCGTGCAGTGGTGCAAGTTCGGCCGCCAGGATTCACTGGCCCTGGGCGAAAAGCTCGGCGCGGCGCTCCTGGCGCTTCCCCTGCCGGCCAAGACCAAGGTCGGCATCTCCGGCTGCCCCATGAACTGCTGCGAGTGTTATGTGCGCGACCTGGGGATCTACGGCAAGAAGAACGGCTGGACGCTGGTCTTCGGCGGCAACGGCGGCGGGGTGCCGCGCTTGGCCGATGTCATCGCCGAGGGGCTGGCCGACGACGAGGTCATCGCCCTGGCCGAGCGCTGCCTGCGCTATTTCGCCGCCAACGCCCGCAATATGGAGCGGACCGGCAGGTTGATGCGGCGGACGGATCTGGCAGCGTTCAAGGCGGCGGTGTTGTAGGCGGGGAGGCGTGCGGGGCTCGGACCGGGCCTCACCCATTCTTGCGGCGGCTGCCTCCTCATCGGCCCGAGCGCTTGCGTGTCGCCTCCTTGCAAGATTAACCGGGAAATAATCAAATCGGAACCGTCTCCTCACATTTTAAGCCTATCCTGACCCCAGGCATCCGCCCCGCAACCGGCGGATCAGGAGGCTATCATGCAAGGGATGACACGCACGGAACAAGCTTTACAGAAGGCGGCCAAGTATATCTGCACCGCGAAGTGCGGCCGATGTCCGGCGGTTGAGGAGGATTTTCCCTGTCCGGCCGATTGTGATCTTGAAACCCAGGCTTGGCAATGCTGGCAAATATACTTCAGGCAGCAGACCGGCCCGGTCTCCGGCGGATCGCCGGCCGCCCGGTGAACCCTCGCCCGGGATGCAAGTTTTCACATCTCTTTTCGCAGCAACTTCCCGATCCTGCCAAGAAAATAAAGAATAATCCCAAAGGCGGCAGCGGCCTTGCCGACTTTCAGCAGGGCGGGATTCCGGCTGTGGTCCGCCCAGAGGATGGCGAGGGTGCCAAGGCAAAGCAGGATCGTGCCGATAAGCCGGCGGCTTTTTTCTGCTGGTGCAAGTTGCATGGTCAAAGGGAGTCCTTGTCTTGCCCGAAGAGGGGCGCGGCCGAGGGGGTTGGTCGCTCAGGGCTCAGCGGGCAGACGGTATCTGTCCCATCGCCGCCCCCTGTTCCTCGATGCTTTGGAGGTTTTGACTAAAGAAGGCGGTGAGGGCGGCGTCGATCTTGCCGGCCGCCGCTTCCTGTTGCAGGATGGACAAGGCCTTTTCCCTCGACAGGGCGCGCTTGTAGGGCCGATCGGCGGCGGTCAGGGCGTCGTAGATATCGACAATCGCGAGGATGCGGCTCTGGGGGAGGATCTCCTTGCCGTGAACGCCGTTTGGATAGCCGGATCCGTCAATCTTTTCATGATGCTGCAGGATGATGGCCCGCACGCGTTCAAGATCCCTGGGGAAGGGGATGTGCTGGAGGATGCGATAGCTCTCCGCCGGGTGGTTCTTGATTTCCAGCCATTCGGCGGCGTTGAGGTTGCCACGGGGGATCAGGAGCTGTTGACGCTCGTCGTCGTGCACCACGGGGAAGACGACCTCGCCAAGGCCGATCTTCTGATTGGCCAGCTCTTCGATGAGGGCTATGTCTTGGTCGGTAATCACATTGGCCTTGTTGATGGCCTGGAGTTGCACGTACATGGCCTGCCAGTCGCGGTTGGCCTGGGCGCCCCACTGCGCGAGCCGGTGACATAAGGCCTCCAGCCGTTCAGGGGGGAGGCGGCTGGATTTGGTCAACACCGCCTCGGCAACCCCGATCTTGCCGACATCGTGCAGCATGGCGGCGTAATGGATCTCCTTGATCTCCTGCTCGGAGAAGCGGATGTCCAGCGCGCCGTCCTCGTCGCTGCCGATCAGCCTGGCCAAGGCCACGGCATATTTCGCCACCCGATGGGAGTGGCCGGAGGTGCATGGATCCCGCGCGTCGATGGCGGTGGTCAACGCCTGCAGCAGGGCGTCAAGCATCCCCTGCACTTCCTCGAAATGATGGGCGTTGGCCATGGCGGTGGCCGCCACCTGGCCGAGGGTGGAGACCTGCTTGAGGTGGGCGGCCTGAAAGACCTGCCCCGGCCGTCGGGTGGCGAGGATCAAGCCGCCGGCCCAGTGGCCGGGGGATTTGAGGGGATTGCAGATCAGGGCCTGCAGCTGCGGCACCTCATCTTGCCAGCGGATGTCTGACGGCAGATCGTTGATAATTTCACCCTTGCCGCCGGCGACAATCTCCCGAAAGAGACGGCTGGCGGTGATTGCCGCCAGGCCGCATTCGTCGGCCGGGCCGAAGGAGGAGAGCATCCGCCATTCCCTGTCCGCCTGCCCGGTGCCGAAGACCATGCCCATCTCGGCATGGATTTCGGTGTTTTGGCATTGCCGTAAGAGGGCCTGGGAGACATCGTCGAGCCGCAGGGACTGGTTGAAGAGGATGGTGGTTTTATGCAGGAGGGCGGACTCGCGGTACTGCTCAAGGGTTTCCTCGGCCACCGCGCGCCGCGCCTCTTCCCTGTCGATGATTTCTTGCAGGGCGGTGGCCAGCATCCGGCCGAAGCGGGCCGCATCAATGCCAACCCCCTCGGCCTTGCCATGCCCGGCCGGGCGGAGGATGAGCACTCCGCAGGGGTGGCCGTCGGCATGGAGCGGGAAGGTGAGATCGCCTTCCTTGCCGCCGGCATCCACGAAAGAGGCATGGGCGCCCGGCAAGACCGTATCCCGCTCGCAGACCGCTATCGCCGTGGTTGCGCCGACGGCCTCCTGGGCCTCGGCAAGCAGCCGTTTCAACACCTCAGGCCGCAGGAGCCGTTTCAGGCTGTTGTGTTTCTTGAGGCTGGGCGGCATGCGGGCGTTATCTCAACTCAAGAATGTTTTGGGCGATTTCCAGGATCTCGTCCGGGTCGAACGGCTTGGTCATGTATTGGCAGGCGCCGGCGTCCAGGCCCTGGGTCTTGTCGATTTCCTGCCCCTTGGCGGTGAGCAGGACAATGGCGACGTCCTTGAGTTCCGGATCGTTCTTGACCTGCCGGCAGACATCGTAGCCGTTCATCTTCGGCATCATGACGTCGAGAAACACCAGTCCCGGTCGCTGTTCGCGGATGATGGACAGCCCTTCCTCGCCGTCGCCCGCACTCAACACCTCGACCCCGAAATCGTCTTCGAGTTCCTCCAGGGTCTGTTCGAGCAGCAGCCGGATGTGCATCTCGTCGTCGACAATCAATAATTTTTTTATCATTCGCATGCTCCTCGTTCATCCTGCGTAATCCCGCCGGAGGTTTTTGCGCTCTTGGTCGCCGGGTCTCCGGGCTGGGCGGATGCCCTGGCCGGTTGCGGGCGCCGCCGGTGGTTATGCATCCGGGGTGTCAGGGCCCGTCCACCGGCGTTTGATCCGTTTTTCTCTGGCGGGCGGTGCCGAGCAGATTCTCGATCTCCGTCAGCAACGCCTGGGCGTTGATCGGCTTGGTGAAATAACTGTCGGCGCCGCTTGCATACCCCTTCTCCTTGTCCTCGAGGATGGAAACGATGATGATCGGGGTCTGCTTGCTGGCCGGCCGCTTTCTGAGTTCGGCCAGCACTTCGTAGCCGTTTATCCCCGGCAGCATCAGATCGAGCAGAATGAGATCGGGGCGGTTCTTTTCCGCAACCCGCAAGGCGGCCTCGCCGTTGTCGGCGCAGAGCAGGCGATAGCCTTGGGGGGCCAGTTCCTGGCGGATCAGTTCCCGAATGTTCGCTTCGTCATCGACAATCAGGAGGGTTTTTCCCTTGCCCCGGTCGCTTTCCTGGTCAAGCTCCCGTTTGGCCGCCGCGGAGCGCATTGCCGGAGCGGGCTGCCCGGCCATCTCGCTTCTCGTCGGCAGGGTGAAGGCGAAAACGCTGCCCTTGCCAAGTTCGCTTTCAACCCAGATGCGGCCGTGGTGATGTTCGATGATCTGTTTGCAGATGGCAAGGCCCAGGCCGGTCCCCGAGGGTTTGTCGGCAAGGGTGTCGGTGGTCACCTGGGTGAAGTTTTCAAATACGTGCTGATGGTCCGCTTCGGCAATGCCGATGCCGGTGTCGATAACCCGCACGACTATCTCGTCGTTCTCCCGCCTGGCCTGGCAGGTGACGGAACCCTCCTGGGTGAACTTGACTCCGTTGGCGATCAGGTTGATCACTACCTGCACCAGGCGATCACGATCGCCGGTCAGCGGCGGCAGGTCATCGGCGAGGTCGAGTTCGAGAAAGACCGGCTTGTCTTGAAACAGGGAGGTGGTGGCGGCGGCGGAACGCTCGATGACTTCGGCGATGGAGACCGGTTCGATCTTCCACTCGATCCTGCCGGACTCGATCTTGGCCAGATCAAGGACGTTGTTGATCAGCTTGGTGAGCCGTTCCCCCTCCTCGACGATGATCCCCAGGTTGTCGTTGATCTGCCGGGTCGCCCGCTCGATCTTGTGATCCTTGTCGCCGATCGCCGGCACGATGACCTGTTCGAATCGTTTCTGGATGATGCGGGCGAAGCCGAGCACCGAGGTGAGGGGGGTGCGCAGTTCGTGACTGGTCGAGGCGAGGAAGGCGCTTTTGGCCGCGTTGGCGGCCTCGGCGGCGTTACGGGCCTGGGCCAGCTTGTGTTTCTGTTCTTCCACCTCCTGGAGCTTTTCGGCGAGCTGTTTCCGGAGTTCATGCTGGGTCGTCAGGTTGTCTTCCAGTTGATGCAGGATTTCCT
Organism: Desulfobulbaceae bacterium UBA5123; assembly: GCA_002415465.1. GTDB lineage: Bacteria > Desulfobacterota > Desulfobulbia > Desulfobulbales > UBA5123 > UBA5123. The sequence goes on along the minus strand of DHYT01000166.1, from coordinate 9,753 downwards.
CCATCTTCTTGAACTGTTCGACCACCAGCGAGGCGGTGATGTCCGACGCCCGGCGCGCCACCATGATTTCCTGATAGAACAGCGCGTTTTCCTGTTCCAGCTCGTGGCGGGACCGCATCTTTTCACGGTGATCATGTTGCGGGCCGCTCATGTTGCATTCCCCCCGATAGCCGCTGCCGGCGGTTGGCATCCGTGACGGGCGATCCGTACGGCCAGCGTGGCCGCCTGGCGCAGCTTGTTCTCGGTCGGTTGTCCCGTAACCCCCACCACCAGGATCTCCGGCGAGGCGTCCGGATAGAGTTGCGGGCGGAGGCGCAGCAGGTATGGGAGCCCCGCGCTGTGGCCGTAACCTTCCGCTTCGCATTCGGCAAGCAGCCGTGCCTGTTCGATAACCACCACCTGCTCGGTTGCCGCAACCCCGGTCAGCGCGTCCACAAAGACCACCCGCACCGGGTCCGCCAGCAGCGGGAGGAGGTTCAGGCCGGCCAGGCCGCCGTCAACGATTTCCACCCCGTCCGGGAGCGACTGCCGCCGGAGAAGGTCATAGACCAGCGGCCCGGCGGCGTCGCCATCGAGATAGCGGTTGCCGATGCAGATGATCCGGTTCATACCTTGATCCGTACCCCGGGTTGCCGGCGTTTGTTGCCGCATTGAACGGAATGAACCGTGCAAACCAGGCAGGCGTCAAAGGAGCGGACGATATGGCCCAGTTCCACCGGATTTTCCAAATCCTTGACCGTGGCGCCGATCAACGCTTCCTCCCATGGCCCGCGGAGGTCGCTGTCGCCACGGGGCGAGCCGTTCCAGGCCGTGGGGGTGATGATCTGGTAACGGGCGATCTTGCCGTCCCTGATTTGCAGCCAGTGGCCGAGGGCCCCCCGCGGCACCTGGGTCAGACCGAAGCCCTCGCAGTTTTCCAGGGGCGGCGGCGCTTGATAGTACAGGCCGTTGGGGTCGGTTTCCGCGATCCACTGCGACATGATCGGCAGCATGGTGGCCGGTCTGGTCAGCCGGGCGAATTGCCGGGTGAGGACCGTGGCCCCCAGTTCCTTCTTGAGGTCGGTGATCAGTGGGTCGCCGGCGATCAGCCGTTCCGCCAGGGGGCCGGTCTCCGCCGGGACGCCGAGATAACGGGGCGCCTTGGCCCAGGAATATTTTTCGCCCTCGGCGCCGGTGGCATAGGGGCGGGTTTCGCCGTCGGCCGGATGCAGGCCGCCGTCATTTCCCTCGTACCATGAGTACTTGATTTCTTCCCGGATCTGTTCCTGGTCAAAATCATGCCGCTGTCCGTCCCGGAGGAATCCGGCCGGGACCAGCCGCGTGGCGTCGGCAAGCAGGGGGGCGACCGATGTTTTTTTTGGCAGGTCAAAGGCCCCGTAGCTCAGGAAATGGTCATGGCCGCCGCCGAGTTTGTCAAGGCCCGCGGCGCGGGCGCTCGCAAGGAAAAAGCCAACCTCGCCGCGGCGATGGTTCTCGTGTTCGGCAAGCCAGTCGTCCAGATCTTGAAGGGACTTGATCTCTTGCCAGCGTTCCAGGGAGCAGCCGAGCACGCGCTGTTCATACCATTTGCGGAACTGCTTGATCAGCATCGTGCATTGCAGGAGATCCCCGGTGCTGGGGGCGGAGGCCAGGCCGCCGGGGACCATGAACGAGGAGTGGGGCCACTGGCCGCCGACGATGGCGATGATCTCGACCAGTTTGGCGCTCTGCCGCACCGTCTCGATCACCGTTTCGCCCTGGAAGGGCTGGTAGCGACGCCGGGCTTCCTGGTAGAACGGCTTGTCGGCGTGGGCGGGGTTGGCAAGGTCGACATTGAACATCAAAAAGGCATGGCGGACGTCGCTCTGCACCTGCTCGGCAAGCAGGGTCAGGTTGCGCATGCGGATGGCGTCGTCCGGCACAACGGCGCCGCACGCCGCGTCCAGGGCCAGGACGGCGGCGGTGAGGTGGCTGGTGGTGCAGATGCCGCAGACCCGTGGGGTGATCACCAGGCCGTCCATGGCGCTCCGGCCGCGGAGGATATTCTCGATCCCCCGGTACATCAGGCCGGAACTCCAGGCGTTGGTGACCTTGTTACCATCCATGGCGACGGAGATCTCGAGATCTCCCTCAACCCGGTTCAGCGGTATGTTGAGTATCTGTGTGGCCATGCCTTCCTCTCTCCCTCGGCGATGAGTGATTTCCGCGTTTATACCCGTGTCTTTCTGGTCAACAACCGTTCCGGCGCCGCCGCCGCGGCCATCCCCTTGTAGGCGAGATAATGGGCCCGGTCCAACCCTTCCGGCAGATCAATGGGGATGCCGGCTATGTTGCGAGTCGCGAAGAAGGGATGCTGCTTGGGGAATTCCGGGTCGGTGCAGCCCATGCACGGCACGCCCACCGCTGTTTTGGAGTTGCGGCCGTTCCAGCGCAGCTTGTTGCAGGGGCCGTGGGTGAGTGGGCCCTGGCAGCCGAGGTGAAAGAAGAGACAGCCGCGTTTGCCGAAGTCGGCCTCCTCCACCCGGTATTCGTGGTATTCGTTGCGGATGCAGCCCTGATGGACCAGCATGCCGTACCATTGCAGGGGGGAGTTGTAGTCGTTCAACGGCAATGGCCATGGCCCGATCAGGGAGGCCAGGGTGCCGATAATGATTTCCGGGTGGCAGGGGCAGCCGGGCAGGTTCACCACCGGCAGGCCGCTGCCGCTGGTGAAATCGGCGCCGAGGAAGCCCCCCTTGTCGCGCTTGTGGAACTGGAGCCCGGTGGCCTCCGCCTCGCCGTCGCCGCCGATGCCGCCAAAGCTCGCGCAGGTTCCCACCGCCACCACATACTTGGCCTGTTTGGCAAGCTTGGCAATCAGATTCTTCTTGGGCTGGCGGCAGTGGGTGTCGTACATGCCGGTGCCGCTCGGCCCACGGATCACGGCGCCTTCGACGCAGAGGATGTCCAGCGGTTGCCGGCCGGTCGCCAGCTCCTCGACGAGTTGCTCGTACTGGTGCGGGCCGGCGTTGGACAACGATGGGTGCCAGAGCAGGTTGATATCGTTGAGGCCGAGGTGTTCAAAAAGATTGGGGGCATCCAGGCTCAGCAGGCCCATGCTGTCGCCGCCGCACCCCCCTCCCTGGAGCCAGAAAAGTGAAAGTGACATCGTGTCCCTCACAACTTGAAAGCGTGCTAATAAAGTAAATGATTAATATTGCTTAAAAATAATATAGTATTTTCCTTCATAATTGTAACGGGAATTCTTTGTAAGAATCGTCCTGACGCCGTGGCCGCGCCATCTCGCCCGCCTTGTCGAGGAGGCAGGGGCGGCGAACGGGCAGAGGCCGGCAGTCGGCGGGGGGCAGATAGCGGTCAGGCGTGGTAGAAGCGCAGACCGGGCAATTCGACGGCGGTGAGGAGGTTGCCGTAGACCGCGCCGGTGTCGATGCCGATCTTGGTGGGGGTGACCAGGGGGGTGGCGAAGGGGGTGTGGCCGAAGACCACCGGCCTGCCGAAATCGTGTTCCGTGCCGAGAAACATCTCCCGCACCCAGCAGAAGGTGTCCTGATCCTGCTCGGCCAGGGGGCGGTCGGGCAGGATGCCGGCGTGGACGAAGATGTAGTCGTCGGTTTGCCAGATGGGGAGGAGGTTCTGCAGGAACTGCCGGTGCGAGGGGGGCAGGAAGGAGAGGCTGCGCAGGTTGGCGACGTTGCTGCGGCCGTAGCTCGCCATGGTGTCCTCGACGCCGTTTTTGCGCATGACCTCCAGCAGGTTGCGGTCGCCGTGACGATGATACTCGAAGAGCATCAACTCGTGGTTGCCCATCAGGGTGACCATCCGCGGGTTGTCGGCGCGGAGTTGGCAGAGATGCTCGACCACCTGTCGCGCCTGGCGGCCACGACCGATGTAGTCGCCGACAAAGACCAGGGTGTCGCGCTCCGGATCGTAAGGCAGCCGCGCCAGCAGGGTGACGAGTTTGTCGTAACAGCCGTGGATGTCGCCGATGGCGAAGATGCGGTTGTCGTTGGCGGGGGGGGCGGTTGGCACCATGGCTTCCTTTCCGGCGGCGGAGGTCTCTGGGGTGTGCGATTTGCTCTCCCCAAGAGTACGTCACTTGCCGGAAAAGCTCAAGAAATTGCGCAATCCTTTCGATTACCGGTCGGCCAGATCGTCGCAGCCAACCCGGTTGAGGATGTCGCCGAACCGCTCCTTGCCCTGGAAATGCGTCATGAATCGCGTCAGGCATTTCTTGATGACCGCCATTGCCTGGTCGGGACTGAAAATCCCCGGCAACTCGCGGCCCAGTTGCGGATGCCGGCCCAGCTTGCCGCCCACCAGGATCCGGTAGCCCTGTTTTTCCTCGATGAGGCTGCGGGTGGGGCAGTCGCGATGGCAGTGGCCGCAGAAAAGGCATTTGTCGAAATCGATCACCGGCCCCTGGTCGGTGAGTTCGATGGCGTTTTCACGGCAGTTGTCGACGCAGCTGCGGCACTGGCTGCACGGCTCATCGGTGACGGCCGGGCGGCTGGCGCCCATCAGGCCGACATCGACGATCTGCGGCCGTGAGCAGCCGTTGGGGCAGTCGGAGAGCGAGATGCGGAACTCGTGATGCATCTTCAGCGGGCCGTTGACCCGCGATTTGAGAAATGCCTTGAGATCGAGGGAGGCGAGATGCTCTTCGATGCGGCCGCTGAGGGAGGCGTCGTCGCCGATGCGGTTGGGGCAGCCGGAGGGGCCGAAGCAGTTGTCCACCTGCCAGCCCTTGACCTCTGCTTCCATGTTGCCCATGTAGCGGGCCTGGGCGCTCTTGACGTGGGCGATGGTTACCCGGTCGCTGCCGCTGTTGCGCGCCTCTTCCTCCACCTTTTTCCGCACCCGCTTGCGAACAAAAAAAGGCACCTTGCCGACCGCCGCGCTGGCTTCGTCGCTCCACTCCATGGCAAACCCTCCGCATGATGATGTTTCATCCGTGAAGATACGGCAAGGCGCCGGCTCAGGCCTTGACCCAGATCAAGTTGGTGTGAAAAAGGCTCAGTGCGTGCGAAAAAGGTTGAAGTGGGCGCAGCCGTCCATGACCCCCTGCGCAAAGCGGGTGGGGGCGAAGAAGATGTGTTCCTCGATGCCCTTGGCGCGCGCCTGCCGCCTGACCTCCGCCTTGACCGGCTCGGCGGTGTTGCTGACGACGATGGCGTTGAAGCCGCTGACAAAGGCGAGCAGGTCGTTGCCGGAGTCGCCGGCATAGACGACCTGCTCTTTCGGCAACGCAAGTTTCCGAAAGAGATAGGCCAGGGCAAGATCCTTGGCGGCGATGGGCGGCAGGATATCGATCAGGCCGATCTCTTTGATGGGGTCGACGCTGTAGACGACGTTGGCCTGCAGGCCGTGCGCGGCGAGACAGGCGTGGATCGCGGTCAGGGCCGCCTGATGGTCGTGTCGGCGGTCGAGGTAGTAGCTCTGCTTGAATTCCGCCTGCTTCGCTGCTTCCTGGGGGGTGAGAATGGTGAGTCCGGTCAGCAGCCCGGCGATGGCGGGGCCGGTGCGCCCGCGCCAGGACCCCTGGAGTGTGCCGCGGTACATCTCGTCGCGTTGCCACTGGTCCCGGCCGTCGCGGAGATAGATGGCGGTGCCCACGTCGCAGACAAAGATATCCGGTTGCGGCAGGCGATGGCGGGACACTCCCTCAAGCCCCAGCGACAGATGGCGGCCGGTGACGTAGGCGAGGGCGATCTGCGGGTTGTCGGCGATCAGCCGCCGGAAGCGGTCGATTTCCGCATCGCGTTCAGGCCCGCCGGTAAGGGGGATGACGGTGCCGTCCATGTCGCTGGCGAGAAGCGCGGTTTTGTGCATGGCGTTTTCGGTGAGGGTTGAAGGCGTGCCGGTGGCGGAAGTCTCTGTCGATAATAGCAGAAGCAAGCGGAAATATCATCCGGTGGTGGGGAAAATGTGCATTGGCGTCGAATTGTGCCGTTTGGTGGTGAATAACGGCCTTATATGGTAAATGTTTCTCGCTTTTCTCGCTCTGGTATACTATAACTTCGTCTTGCTTGTGTTGCCCTCTTTTCTGTTGCGAACCGGGGAGGGGCGCGGTTGCAGGAGCCTCGCCCGTTGTCGCACACGATCTAAAGTCTGTCGGGATGCAGTCTCTTCCCGCTGTCTGTTGCCGGGGCGCTTTTTCCATGTGGAAAGGGGCCTTGCGAAACGAGTTGTCACCGTGTTGTTCTCTGCTCGCCTGATGGGGTTGGTGCGGTGGTGCAATATTAACCACAAAACGAAATGATTGAGGAGGGTCGAGTGAATATATATGTAGGGAATCTGCCGCACGGCATCGGCGAGGAAGAGATTCGGGAGATGTTCGCCAAGTTTGGCGGGGTCGAGAGCGTTTCACTGGTCAAGGACCGGTTTTCCGGCCAGTCAAAGGGGTTCGGGTTCGTGGATATGCCCAACAACTCCGAGGCGGATCAGGTGATCAAGGCCCTGAATAAGACGATGCTGCAAGGCAAGGAGATCAAGGTCAATCAGGTGCAGCCGCAGAAGAAAGGCAAGAAGAACGCCCGGCGGTCTCGAAGTTTCTGATTCGGTAAACGCTTCTCTTCTTAGGGATAAATGGCGTGTGTCGCGGCGGGGCCGTGCCGCGCGCTTTTTTTTGCCGTTTTGCCATGCGTCGGTTGCCGTTGCGTTCAAGCGCGTTACGGCCCCGCCGACTTGCCCGCCGGGTTTTGGTGCGGCTGGCCGGGAGGCGCGATTGTAATATTTTTTAATTTAATTATTAAATTTTGCCTTCCGCACTGTAACTATCGTGATGCCACCGGCGTTATCCTATGAGAACTATTGCTAATGGCGGATGATATTTCTTGACTCAGGTCTTAATCTTGTGATTTCATTTGCCATTAGTAGTATTGCGGTCGCCTGTTTGCAGGTGTGACGTGTGGTTAATCTCTGCAGCGAGAGGGGAAGTGATGGGGCATGACAACTTCGATGCGATCAGCAAGGGGCTGAACAACATCTCCCGGCGGGATTTTATGAAATTCTGCACGGTGATGGCGGCCAGCATGGGATTGCCGCTTGCGGTGGCCCCGCAAATCGCCGAGGCGGTGACCAGCCCGAAGCGGCCGCCGGTGATCTGGCTGTCCGGCCAGGGCTGCACCGGTTGCACCGAATCGCTTCTCCGCCCCACCCATCCTTCCCTGGAACACCTTATTCTGGATCTGATTTCCCTTGATTACAACGAAACCCTGAACGTCGGCGCCGGCCACCAGGCCGAGGAGGCGATGCGGCGGTCAATTGAGGCCAATATCAAGCAATTCATCCTGGTCGTCGAGGGCGCCATCCCCACCAGGGACGGCGGCGTCTACTGCATGGTGGGCGGACGCCCCTTCATGGAGATCGTGCGGGAAACGGCCGACAAGGCGGCGGCGGTGATCGCCATCGGCTCCTGCGCCTCCTGGGGCGGCATCGCTGCCGCCGAACCCAACCCCACCGGCGCCACCGGCGCGCCCGAGTTTCTGGTCGGCAAGCCCGTGGTAAGCATCCCCGGCTGCCCGCCCAACGGCTACAACTTCCTCTCCACCGTCCTCCATTATCTCACCTTCAAGAAGTTGCCGGAACTCGACGCCAAGGGACGGCCCAAATTCGCCTATGGCCGTTTGATCCACGAAAACTGCGAGCGCAGGCCGCACTTCGATGCCGGCCGCTTCGCCACCCAATTCGGCGACGACGGCCACCGGCAGGGATTCTGCCTGTACAAGCTTGGCTGCAAGGGGCCGCAGACCTACGCCAACTGCCCCTCCATCCTTTTTAACGAGGTGGGCGGCGGCGCCTGGCCGGTGGGTACCGGCCACCCCTGTTTCGGCTGCACCGAGCAGGGGGTGGGGTTTGCGATGCCGCTGCACGAGCAGGCCGACATCAGGCTGATCACCCCATCGGCCGATCACGCCCCCATCAGCAGCGAACGCGGCGGCGGGGTTTCGGCCACCGCGGCGGCGCTGATCGGGGCCGGGGTCGGGGTGGCGGCCGGGGCGGCGGCGATGACCGCGAAAAGCCTTGCCGAGGCGGACAAGAACGACGGCGGCGGGGATGCGTCATGAGGATCGGCCGCCGTGATTTTCTCAAGATGACCGCCTCGGGCGGTCTGGCGCTTGCCTGCGGGGCGACCCCGGCCCAGTGCCGTCCGCATCATGATCTTCCGCCCAAGGCGGTGGGCATCCTCTATGACGCCACCCTCTGCGTCGGCTGCCAGGCCTGCATGGTCGCCTGCAAGCAGGCCAACGAGATGGAGGTGGAGCCGGGGCGCGGGGAGCCGCTCTGGGACGCCCCCCGGGATCTCTCGGCCCGAACCCTCAACGTCATCAAGCGTTACGAGAACGGCAACGGCGCGGTGAAAGACCGGGCCGAGAACGGCTACTCCTTCGTCAAGCGGCACTGCATGCACTGCCTGGACCCGGCCTGCGTTTCGGCCTGTCCGGTTTCGGCGCTCACCAAGGACCCGGTCAGCGGCATCGTCGGCTACAACGAAAAGGCCTGCATCGGCTGCCGCTACTGTCAGGTGGCCTGCCCCTACAACATCCCCAAGTTCCAGTGGGATTCCACCACCCCCAGGATCGTCAAGTGTCAGCTCTGCAGCCATCTGGTCGCCACGGGCGGCATCTCCGCCTGCTGCAAGGTCTGCCCCACCGGGGCGTCCCTGTTCGGGCCGGTGGAGGGGCTGCTGGCCGAGGCCAAGCGCCGCCTGCGCATGGAGGCGGGGCAAGCGTATGACTTTCCGGTGGCCTCGCTCGCCTCCGGTCAGGTGCAGAGCCATCGCGCCGGCCGTTATCTCGAGCACATCTACGGCGAGAACGAGGCGGGCGGCAGCCAGGTGCTGCTGCTGAGCGGGGTCCCTTTCATCAGCCTGGGGCTGCCGGAGCTGCCGGAGCAATCCTTTGTCGATGTCGCCGACGGCATCCAGTACGCGATTTACAAGGGGATGGTCTACCCGCTGGTGCTGCTCGGCGGGCTGATCTATATCATCCGCAAACGGGTTTCGACAACCGGCCCGGCCCAGCCCGGCGGCGAGGAGGGGGTATGACGGCCAGAAAGCCGCTGGGCGGCGAGGTACTCAGTAAGCCATTTAAAATCCTGCTGGCGGTGGCGCTGGTGGGGCTGTTCTTCATCGGCAAGCGTTTTCTGCTCGGCATCGGCGCGGTGTCGGGGATGAACGACGGCTACCCGTGGGGGATCTGGATCGCACTCGACGTGGTGGTGGGCACCGCCTTTGCCTGCGGCGGCTATTCGCTGGCCTTTCTGATCTATGTCTTCAAGAAGGGTGAATACTCGCCGCTCCTGCGGCCGGCGCTGCTGACCAGCCTCTTCGGCTACACCCTGGCCGGGTTTTCGGTGCTGGTGGACCTCGGCCGCTACTGGCAGGCGTACAACATCGTCCTGCCCCGTTACAGCAACCTGCATTCGGTGATGTTCGAGGTCGCGCTCTGCATCGCCAGCTACGTGCTGGTCCTCTGGATCGAGGTGACCCCGGCCTTTCTCGAACGGTTCAACAAGGCGCAGCTGCAGGCGCGCTTGAACCGGGTGCTCTTCTTCTTCGTGGCCATGGGGCTCTTGCTGCCCAGCATGCATCAGTCGTCGCTGGGCACCCTGATCCTGATGGCGGGCTACAAGCTCTCCCCCCTCTGGCGGACCGGATTCCTGCCCTTCCTCTTTCTGCTCTCCGCCATAACCATGGGCTACGCGGTGGTGATCGTCGAATCCTGTTTTTCCTCGGTGGGTTTCCGGCGGCCGCTCGAAAAGGAGCTGCTGGAA
>DHYT01000186.1 GCA_002415465.1 Desulfobulbaceae bacterium UBA5123 | reverse complement strand
ATCCATGTCTCCGACCTCTCCTGGACCGAGCGGATCAAACATCCTTCCGAGAAGTACACCAAGGGCCAGACCATCCAGGCGGTGGTGCTCAAGATCGACCAGGAGAACGAGCGTTTCTCCCTGGGCATCAAGCAGCTCGAGCCCGATCCGTGGCAGGAGACCGTGGACAAGTACCCCATCGGCTCCACCGTTGAAGGCAAGATCACCAACGTGACCGACTTCGGCATCTTCGTCGAGGTGGAAGAGGGCATTGAAGGGTTGGTGCATGTCTCCGAGATCAGCAAGGAGAAGGTGGAAACCCCGGTTGGTCTCTACAATGTCGGCGACACCCTGCAGACCAAGGTGATCAACGTCTCGGCCAAGGACCGCAAGATCGGTCTTTCCATCAAGGCGCTTTCCGATGCTTCGGATGCCGGCAGCTACGAAGACTACAAGAAGAAGCAGGCTTCCAGCGGCCCGGCCACCATCGGCGATCTTCTCAAGGAAGAGATGGGGAGAGGAGCAGATCAGGACTAAGCCGCACGGCTTCGCCTCTTGCCGCATCACAGCACGGCCATGGAAAAAAGGTTATTTCGCCACAATCACCCCGTCCTTTTCGGTTTATTTATCCTGGGCGGGATCTTTCTGATGTTCTGGGGCGGAATAACCTTTTTTCTTGTCAAACTGATGGGTCCGACCCATGGCGAGCTTTTCCACAGCAAGCCGGGGGTCGGCGTCATCGAAGTCAAAGGGGTGATCATCTCCTCGGAGGACCTCATCGCAGAACTCACCGACTTCCGGAATGACGAGGCGGTAAAAGCGATCGTGGTCCGCATCGACAGCCCAGGCGGGGCTGTCGGGGCCTCGCAGGAAGTCTACGAGGAGATCAAGCGTACCGACCGGGTCAAGCCGGTGATCGCCTCCATGGCCTCGGTGGCCGCCTCCGGCGGCTACTACGCCGCCCTGGGGGCACGGCGGATCCTGGCCAACCCCGGCACGCTCACCGGCAGCATCGGTGTCATCCTCAAGGTAGCCAACTTCAAAGAACTGCTGGACAAGATCGGCTTCAAGAACGAGGTGGTCAAAAGCGGCGCCCTCAAGGATATCGGCGCCTCGGACCGCGACATGACGCCTGAGGAGCGGGCTCTGCTCCAGAGAATCATCGACAACGTCCACAGCCAGTTCATCAAGGCGGTGGCGGAGCGGCGCTCCCTGCCGGAAGAGACGGTGCGCAAGCTTGCCGACGGGCGGATCTTCTCGGGCGAACAGGCCCGCGAAGCCGGGCTGGTCGACGAAATGGGCAATTTCACCGATGCGGTCACCTCGGCCGCCGCTCTGGCCGGCCTCGACACCGACAACCCGACGCTGATCTACCCCAAGAAAGAGGATTTCTCCCTCCTGGAGTTGCTCACCCAGGGCCGATCCGTCGGCTCGTTTCTCAACACCATACTCAATCACTACCCGGTCCTCGCCTACCAGTGGGCCATCACCCGTTGACCGCATTCACCAGCGGCGAACTCCTTACCGGGGGCAGCTCCTCCTGCGGATACGGCGTAGTTTAAGGATAGACACACATATGTTAAAGCGGGATTTGATCACGGCAGTTACGGACAAAATGGATGGCTACCTGAAGAAGGACGTGAGCCAGGCCATCGATATCATCCTCGACTCCATCACCGACGCCCTGAAGGATGGCCGGCGGGTGGAGATTCGCGGTTTCGGCAGCTTCTGCGTGCGGCAACGGAAGGCGAGGTCGACCAAGAACCCCAAGACCGGCACCATCATGAATATTCCGCCCCGCAAGACGCTTCACTTCACGATGAGCAAATCCTTGAAGGACCCGTTGGTCAAGGACGAGGAATAACGAGGCAGGAAGAGGAAACGACGAGGGCGGGTCAACGTTGCCGCGGCGAGTGGTCAACGGAAACGGCTGACATCGCCCTTGCCTTCGCGCAGTATCTCCACCATGTCGCCCACCAGGGAGACGACACTTGACGGAGAGGGATAGATCGGGCCGCCGTCGATGACCAGATCGAGGAGGTTGCCCAGCCGTTCTTCAACCTCGTAGGCCTCGGCCAGCGGCGTGTCCTCATCGTCGAGCATGGCGCTGGTGTTGAGGATGGGCTGCCCGAACTCCTCAAGCAGCGCCAGGCAGATCCGGTTGTCTGGCACACGGATACCAACGGTCTTCTGTTTGCTGAGCATGATCTTGGGCACGATCTTCATGGCCGGCATGACGAAGGTGTAGGCGCCGGGCAGGTTGTGCCGCATCAGGCGGTAGGCGGTGTTGGAGATGTGGCAGTAGTCGCTCACCTGCTTCAGGCCGGGGCACATGAAACTGAACGGCTTATGCGGCGGTCTTCTCTTGATCTGATGGACCCGCTTGACCGCCTTCTGACTGAAGATGTCGCACCCGATGCCGTAGACGGTATCGGTTGGATAGCAGATCACCCCTCCCTGCCGGATGACGTCAACCACCTGGCCGATCAGACGCGGCTGCGGGTTATCTGGATTGATGGTGAGCAACACGACGGAATCCTTGACGGGTCAGGCGCCATGGCCGACCTGCAATCCGACGCGGACGCCGGGAATGATAAAGATGATCACTAAGCATGACCGACTCTACCGGATTCCCGCGCCCGAGGCAACGGCAAACCGCGTGTACGCGGGAGTCGACCTGGGCTCCAACACCTTCCGCCTCCTCATCGCCCGCATCCGCGATGGCCGCATCGAGCCGGTGGTCAAGCAGCTGCACGCCGTCCGCCTGGGCGAGGCCCTCCACCGCACCGGCCGGCTCAACGAACAGGCGATCCGGCGGGCGCTTGCCGCGCTTGCCGGCTACCGCACCCTCCTTGACCGCCATCAGCCGGCGGCGCTGCGCATCTGCGGCACCGCCGCCCTGCGCGTCGCCGCCAACCGTGACGTGTTTTTACGCGAAGCCGCGACCATCCTCGGCCGCGCCGCCGAGGTCATCGACGGCGAGGAGGAGGCGCGCCTGAGCGGCATCGGCGCTTTCGCCGCCATGCTGCTGCCGCCGCCGGAACCGCTGCTGCTCGCCGATATCGGCGGCGGCAGCAGCGAACTGCTGGTCGCCGCCGACACCCCGGCCGGGCCGTCGATCACGGCGGCGGTCAGCCTGCCGCTGGGGGCGGTGCACTTGAGCGAGTCCTTTCTGCACGCCGACCCGCCCGCGGCCCATGAACTCGCCGCCATGGCCGCCCATATCGACGGCGTCATCAGGCCCGCCCTCGCGGCCTTGCCGTCGGCGCCGAAAACCGTGGTCGGCATCGGCGGCACCGCCACCGCCCTGGCCGCCCTCGACTGCAACCTGTGCGTCTACGACGGCGACCGCGTCCAGGACCACCGCCTGGACCTCGCCGCCCTCGAGGCGACCCTGGCCCGCCTCGGCCGCCTGACCGGCACTGAGCGCAACCGGTTGCCGGGGCTCGGCGACGGCCGGGGCGAGATCATCCTCGGCGGGCTGATGATTTTTCTTGCCCTGCTCAAGGCGCTGCCGTCGCCGCAGGTAACCGTCAGCGACGGCGGCCTGCTGGAAGGTATCCTGCTGAGCGCGGCCGGGGCCGACGCCCTTGCCTGAAACCCGAGGCACCCCCGGCGGCAACACGCAAAACTCTTCGTTGACCGCGCGGCCGATTATTTTTATAAAGAGAGATTAACAATTACTCATTCACCCTGACCTAGGAGACTTTTATAATGCTACGAGACAAGGTCGAACATGCCTTCACCTTTGACGATCTCCTGCTGGTGCCCGGCGCCTCCGATGTGCTTCCCTCGGAAGTCGACCTGTCGACCCGGCTGACCAACACCATCAACCTGAACATCCCCCTGATCAGCGCCGCCATGGACACCGTCACCGAGCACCGCACCGCCATCACCATGGCCCGCGAGGGCGGCATCGGCATCGTCCACAAGAACATGACCATCGACGAGCAGGTGCTGGAGGTGATCAAGGTCAAGAAATCCGAATCCGGGATGATCGTCGACCCGGTCACCGTCGAGGAAGGCACCACCGTCGGCGAGGTCAAGGAGATCATGCGCAGCTACCGCATCTCCGGCGTGCCGGTCCTGCGCAACCACAAGCTGGTCGGCATCGTCACCAACCGCGACTTGCGCTTCGTCTCCGACCTGGGGCTCCGGGTGCAGGACGTGATGACCAGCAAGAAACTGGTCACCGCGCCGGTGGGCATCACCCTTGAGCAGTCCAAGGCGCTCCTCCATGAGCATCGCATCGAAAAACTGCTGGTGGTGGATGATGACGCCAACCTCAAGGGGCTGATCACCATCAAGGACCTTGAGAAGATCAAGCGCTACCCCTTTGCCGCCAAGGATCCGCTGGGTCGCCTGCGGGTGGGCGCCGCCATCGGCATCGGCACCGAGCTTGCCTCCGTGGAACGGCTGGTGAAGGCCGGGGTGGACGTGGTGGTGCTGGACTCCGCGCACGGCCATTCCAGAAACATCCTCAACGCCCTCACCGCCATCAAGGACGCCTTCCCGGACCTGCCGGTGATCGCCGGCAACGTCGCCACCGCCGATGGCACCGAGGCGCTGATCAAGGCGGGCGCCGACTGCGTCAAGATCGGGGTCGGCCCCGGTTCCATCTGCACCACCCGCATCGTTGCCGGCGTGGGCGTGCCGCAGATGAGCGCCATCGCCAACAGCGCCAAGGTGGCGGCCCAGTACGACATCCCGATCATCGCCGACGGCGGCATCAAGTACTCCGGCGAGATCACCAAGGCCATCGGCATCGGCGCCCACGTCATCATGGTCGGCAGCCTCTTCGCCGGCACCGACGAGTCGCCGGGCGACACCTTCCTCTACCAGGGCCGCACCTACAAGGGCTATCGGGGCATGGGCTCGCTGGGGGCGATGAAAAAGGGCTCCAGCGACCGCTACTTCCAGGACGACGTGGAAAACCCCTCCAAGCTGGTGCCGGAAGGGATCGAGGGCAAGGTTCCCTACCGCGGCCCGCTCTCGGCGATGATCTACCAGCTGATGGGCGGCCTCCGCTCCGGCATGGGCTACGTGGGGGCGCGGACCATCGAGGAACTGCGCCAGAAGGCCAAGTTCGTCCACATCACCGCCGCCGGTCTCAAGGAAAGCCATGTCCACGACGTCATCATCACC
>DHYT01000141.1 GCA_002415465.1 Desulfobulbaceae bacterium UBA5123 | reverse complement strand
CGCCATGCCGATGGAGAGGATGATGCCGGCGATACCGGGCAGGGTGAGGGTCGCCTGCAGGGCGGCAAGCCCCGCAAAGAGGAACAGGATGTTGAGCGAAAGCGCCAGGTTGGCGATAACCCCGGAGAGGCGGTAGTAAAAAATCATGAAGCAGAGAACCAGCAGGGTGCCGATAAGACCGCTCATCAACCCCCGGTTGATGGAGTCCTGACCCAGGGAGGCGCCCACGGTGAGGTTCTGGATAATCGACACCGGCGCCGGCAGGGCGCCGACCCGAAGAACGATGGCGAGATCGGTGGCCTCCTCATAGGTGAAGCTGCCGGAGATCTGGGCCTTGCCGCCCAGGATCTTCTCCCGGATCACCGGCGCGGAACGCACCACCTCGTCAAGGACGATGGCCATCCGCTTCCCGACGCTCTTCTCGGTGATCTGACCGAAAACGCGGCCGCCACGGCCGGTGAGATCGACGCTGACATAGGGCTCGTTGAAGTTGCCGCCCACCCGCACCTGGGCGTCCTTGACCATCTCGCCGGTCATCAGCACCTGATTCCTGATCAAAAGCGGCGTTTTGGTTTCAATGCCGGTCTCGGGGTCCACGTCTTTTTCAAAATAGATCTGGGTGTCGGGCGGCAAGCTGTGCTGCAGGGCAAGATTCAACTGCCGCCGGCTGTCGCCCTCATGCCATTGCCCACCCGTCTCGGCCTGGGCGATCAGCCCGCGCAGATCGACGCCGGCCTGATCCTCCACCATCTTGAACTCAAGCTGCGCGGTCTGGCCGATGAGGGTAAGCGCCCGTTCCGGCTCCTTGACCCCCGGCAACTGAACCACGATCTCATCCTTGCCCTGACGAACGATAACCGGCTCGGCGACGCCAAACTGATCTATCCGGTTGCGGATGATCTCAAGGGATTGGTCGACCGCATGCTGGTTGATGAAGTCGATTTTTTCACTTTTCAGTTGCAGGATTATCCGGGGGAAGGTCCCCTCGCTGGCCTGAACATCGACGCTGAGGTCCGGAAAATCGCCGGCGATAACCTCGTTGACGGTGCCGACGGCGGCGGTGTTGGGCAACGTGAAGATCACCGTGTCCGTATCGGTGGATGGCGTGCGCACCACGGTGATCTTCTTTTCCGACAGGGCGTCCTTCAAATCGTTGGCGGCAAAATCAAGGGTGTTCTCGATGGCCTTGTCGAGATCCACCTTCAACACCAGATGCATGCCGCCCTGCAGGTCAAGGCCCAGCCGCAGGCCTTCGGGGGCAAGATACTTCCCCCACCATTCCGGGGTATTCTTGTAGAAGGAAGGCAGCAGGGTGATTCCAGAGAAAAGAATCAATACCAGAAGCAAAACGGTTTTCCAGGCTAAAGACCTGTTCATGGCTTACAGACACTCCTTATCGGATGGAAACTTCGCCCCCAAAGGGCCGCAACAGTCAAAATCACCCCGTTTTCCGAGTAACGGGGATGCGCTTGGGAGCGGGAGATTACACTTCGACGGCAGGCAGCCGGCCTGCAAAGACCGCTCCTGACAATTCGGCGAGATTATACTCCACGCGCTACAGAAGTCAAATCGCAAAACCTGAAAGATTTTTTACACATTTCCCACCCCGAGAGCCCAAACGAATAAGGCCGCCGCGCTAGCGGCGCAAGCGAGATAAGCCGCATGGGAGGGCCGGTTTGCCGACACATGCCTTCCCTGCCGCCCTACAAATTATTTGTGTACAAAAAACAAGAGAAAATATAAAGTTTGGAAGTTATTATCATAAATTCAGAAAAACCCTTACCACCCAATCCTAACGGCGGGGTACGCGATGAACGGCAAGCGATTCCCACTTCTCACCCTCCTCTTGTGCCTTCTCGGCTGGCCGGGACCGGCCGTCGGCGCCCCGGCGCAACAACCCTTGACCCTTCTCGTGCATCCTTATCAAACGGCGGCGAGTCTCACCAAGAATTTCACCCCCCTGGCCGAATACCTGAGCCGGGCCGTCAACATCCCCATCCGGATAAAAATCTCGGAAAGCTACAAGGCGCACATGCATGCCGTGGGTGAGGAGCAATTCGACCTGGCCTTTCTCGGCCCGGCGCCCTATGTCCAGATAACCCACACCTACGGCCCCAAAACCATCCTCGGCCGCCTGGAAATAAACGGATCGCCATATTTTCGCGGCATCATAATCTGTCGCGCGAATGATCCGATAACCTCGCTCAAGGAACTGGCCGGCAAGAAATTCGCCTTTGGCGACCCCAATTCGACCATGAGCCATTACGTTCCGCGCTTTATGCTTGACGAGGCCGGCGTCAAGATCACCGACCTGCGGGAACACGCCTTTCTCGGCATGCACGCGAACGTCGCCCTGGGGGTTATCGGCGGCTACTACGATGCCGGCGGGGTCATGGAAAACACCTTTGACGCCTACAAGGATCGAGGCCTCAGGGTTCTCGCCAAAAGCCCGCCGATCCCGGAACACCTTTTCGTGGCCGCCAAACACATCCCCGCAGAAACCGTCGCCGCCCTCCGGCAGGCGCTGCGATCACTCCGCGATCCCCTCATCCTTTCCCCGATCAAGGAAAAACTCACCGGCATCGTTCCGACCGACGACAAAGACTATGACTTTTTGCGGCGCATCCTCAAAAAATTCGACAAACTGCGTGTTGACTAGAGCGTGAAGAAGAGACTCAAATACACCCCGGCCATCCTGACCATCATGGCCGTGCTGTTCTCCTGCCTGTTTTTTCTGGACGCCTTTATCGTCGCCCAGGAGAAACAAACGGAGATCGAGGAGTTGCATCGCGACAGCGAGGTTGAACTCGAACTCCTCGCCACCTGCATCGTTGAGCCGCTCCTGCGCCATTCCTTCGCGGAGGTTGAGCAATTTCTGCACCAATGGGGCACCAAACAGGGCCACATCCTGCAGATCCGGGCCATTACCCCGGAAGGGTTCCTCCTCACCGAATTCAGAAGAGGCGACCCCATACCAAAAGACACCCTTAATCTGCAGCACAACATCCGCTTCGAAGACCGCCATCTTCTGACCCTGCACATCGCCCTGGACCTCACCCCCCTCGACCAGCACTTTCAGGAATTCAAGAACCAGCTCATCCTTCGCTCCATCGCCATCACGGCGGTGATCGGCCTCATCCTCTGGCTGACCCTGCGAATCCTTGCCCTGCGACCGCTGGAAATGGAAATCAGTCGCCGCCACGAAGCCGAAAAACAACTGCAGACGGCGCATGACACCCTTGAATCCAGGGTGCAGGACAGAACCGCAGAACTCATCGGTGTTGTTGATGAACTGCACAACGAGATTATCGAACGGGAGCTCATCGAAAAGAACCTCTCCCAGAGCGAGGAAAAATACCGGAAGATATACAACGCGCCGAGCGACGCAATCATGATGCTCGACGAAACCACCGGCGCCATGGTCGACATCAATCAGGCCATGCTGCAGATGTTCGGCTATACCCACGAGGAGGCGTTGCGGCTCGACATCGAGCGGATTTGCGCCGGTGAGGAACCGTACACGGCCACGGAAGCGCGCAAACGGCTCTGGAACGCCGTCCATTTCGGACCACAACTGTTTGAATGGCGATGCAAAAAGAAAAACGGCAGCCTCTTCTGGGCCGAAGCGACCCTGAAGCACACCAAGATCATGTCCGAACAGTACGTGGTCGCCGTCTTCCGCGACATCACCGCCCGCAAGATCGCGGAAGAACGCCTCTCCGAGGAACGGGAACGCCTGGCCGTCACCCTGCGGAGCATCGGCGACGGCGTGATCACCACCGACATCCATGGCCGGGTTGTCTTATTGAACAAGGTGGCGGAGGAACTCACGGGCTGGCCCCAGGAAGAGGCCGCCGGGAAACCGCTGGCGACGGTGTTCAACATCATCAACCAGACAACCCGGCAGCCATGTGAGAACCCGGTTGACTTGATCCTTACCTCCGGCAAGACCATCGGCCTCGCCAACCATACCGTGCTGATCGCCATGGACGGACAGGAACGGATCATCGCCGACAGCGGCGCCCCCATCCGCGACCAGGAGAGCCAAATCATCGGCGCGGTGCTGGTTTTCCGGGACACCACCGCGCAGGTGATGATGGAACGGGAACTGCTCAAGGCCAAAAAACTCGAATCCGTCGGCATCCTGGCCGGCGGCATCGCCCACGACTTCAACAATATCCTGATGGCGATCCTCGGCAACATCTCCCTGGCCAATCAGATCATCGGGAAAGAGAACAAGGCGCTTCCCCTGCTCACCCAGGTAGAGAAAGCCACCCAGCGCGCCAAGCGACTCACCCAGCAGTTGCTTACCTTCGCCAAGGGCGGCGAACCGGTCAAGGAAACCGCATCCATCCGGGAAATCATCATCGATTCCGCCGATTTCATCCTGCACGGGAGCAAGATCGCCTGCACCTACGATATGGATGTGGACCTGTGGCTCGTCGATATCGACAAGGGGCAGATGAGCCAGGTCATCCAGAACCTGATCATCAATGCAATGCACGCCATGCCTGACAGCGGCACCATCACCGTCGGCGGCCGCAACATCGCCCATCTCGACAACCGGGACATCCTCCTGCCCCCCGACAGGCGATATGTCAAGCTCACCATCAGCGACACCGGCGCCGGCATCCCGGCAGAGATTATCGAAAAAATCTTTGATCCCTATTTCACCACCAAGCAGGGAGGCAGCGGCCTGGGCCTTGCCATAACCTACTCCATCATCAGCAAACATGACGGCCACATCGCCGCCGCCTCAACCCCAGGCAAGGGCACCACCTTCACCATCTACCTGCCGGCCGCCGGCAGGGAGGCGGCCGAGGCCGCGCCGGACGAGGAAACACCGACGATCCGTGGCGGCAAACGAAAAGTTTTGATCATGGATGACGAGGAAATGATCCGCGATCTCTCCCGCAGCATTTTCACCCACCTTGGCTTTGCCGTCGAGCTTGCCAAAGACGGGGAGGAAGCGGTGGAGATCTATCGCGCAAGCCTGGACAGCGCCGCGCCGATCGACCTGATCATCATGGACCTAACCATCCCCGGCGGCATGGGCGGCAAGGATGCGGTGCAAAAGGTTCTCGAATTGAACCCCTCCGCCACGGTGGTCGTCTCGAGCGGTTACTCCAACGACCCGATCCTCGCTCATTACCAGAATTTCGGCTTCAAGGCCGCCCTGGTCAAGCCTTACGATCTTCGCGAACTCACCAAGATCATTACCAGCCTGCTGCAATGACCCCTTTGCCGACATGCTGCCGCTGCCAATCTCCACTTCGCGTTGCCACCGCCACCTGCGATATATTATCAATCTTGAATATTAGATACCAAACTGCTATATCTTTAAATTATTATAGACCCTCCCGCCACACCCACCGGCGCCAATAAACGAGACAAACCATCCGCCCTCGAGGAAACCATGGAAACAATAACCCTCGCCGACATCCTGACCCCGAACGTGATCACCGTCACCCCGGACTTGTCCATCGCCGAGGCCTTGCAGACAATGCGCAGCAACAATATCAGCTGCATCATCGCCATTGACGAACAACGTCCGGTGGGCATCGTCACCGAGCGCAACGTCGTTAAATACATCGCCCGGGAAGCCGCCCCCTCTTCCGAGCGGCCGATTCGCTCCATCATGAGTTCGCCAGTCATCACCGCCACGGCGGCCATGCCGATCTTCGAGGCCTACAACATCCTCTCCACCCACGGCATGCGGCATCTGGCGGTGGTCAACGAAACCTCGCAACTCATCGGCGTGGTTACCCTCTCGAACATCGTCGAGCATCTCTCCTACGACTCGTTCGTCGAGACGAAACGGGTGGCGCAGGTGATGACCCATGTCGTCTTCACCGTTTCCCGCGACACCGATGTCCGGCAGGCGCTGGTGCGGATGGACGAGAAGGCGATGAGCTGCATTGTCGTCACCGCGGAGGACAGGCCGGTCGGAATCATCACCGAACGCGATGTTTCCCGGCTGCACATGGAACACCCCGACCTGTCACAAATCGCGGTGGGAGACGTCATGACCACCTCCCTGCAAACGGTGACCGGCGACACCCAGCTGCCCGTCGCCATCGAGATCATGAAACGCAAAAAACTGCGGCGGCTGGTGGTCATCGACAAGGAGGGCAAGATCAAGGGGCTCGCGACGCAGTCGGATATCGTCAAGGGGCTAGAGGGCAAATACATCCAGGCCTTGAACGATATCATCAAGGAAAAAGACCACCTTCTCCAGCACACCTCCACCGATCTCGCGGTCAAAACCGCCTATCTCGACAACATCCTCCACTCCTCCATCGATTACGGGATCATCGCTTCGGACATCCACAACACCGTTATCTACTTCAACCCCGGAGCGGAGAAGATCCTCGGCGTGACCGCCAACCAAGTTCTCGGCCGCAACATCCTGACCCTGCACGGATACGACAACGCCCTGCTCGGCCGGCTGAACGAGGTGTTGAGCACCATCGGCAACGGGGAGCGAACCTCCTTCCTCATCGAGCGGGAACAGGGCGGCGCCAAGCAGATACTCAACGCCCGCGCCTCCGGGATCATCGACAAACAGGATCGACTGGTCGGCTATTTCCTGATGATCAACGACATCACCGACCGCAAGCTGGCCGAGGAATCGCTCAAGAAGGCGCATAACGACCTCGAACAACGGGTTGAGGAACGTACCAGGGAACTTGCCAAGGCGATGACCGGCAGCATCGAAGCCATCGCCCTTACCGTGGAAATGCGCGACCCCTACACCTCCGGACACCAGCGACGGGTGGCTGATCTTGCCGCCGCCATCGCCAAAAAGCTTGACCTGGCCAACGACAAGGTTGAAGGCGTCTACATGGCCGGGCTTCTCCATGACATCGGCAAAATCAAGGTTCCGACAGGGATCCTCAGTTATCCCGGTCGATTGTCTGATACGGAATTCGCCATCATCAAACCGCATCCCGAGATCGGGTATAACATCCTCAAGGGGATCGACTTCCCCTGGCCGCTGGCCAAGATTGTCCTCCAGCATCATGAACGGCTTGACGGATCCGGTTATCCGCACGGGCTGCGAGGGGATATGATTCTGCAACAAGCCAAAATCCTGGCGGTGGCCGACGTGGTGGAGGC
>DHYT01000177.1 GCA_002415465.1 Desulfobulbaceae bacterium UBA5123 | reverse complement strand
GGCGGCAAGTAGGGATGGGATCCCTCGATAACCTCTACGCCCGCCTTTTCTTTTACAGTGGCGACAATGGTTTCCCGGTTGGGGCAGCTGTTCAGCAGGCAGGAGCCGATGTGTACGGCATCAATGGTTTCGCCTTTCAGGCCCATCCAGGCCTTGAGATTGATCAGCCGGTTGATGCAGGCGTTTCCCGGACAGCCGCCACAGTGGACAAGCGCCCGCAGTTTGGCCTCTTCGTTGTCCTGGTAGCGGGCGAACTCGCCATCTCTCTTGTCGAAGGCCATCAGGCAGCGGTGACAGCCCATACAGGTTTTGTCCTTGATGTTTTCACATCCCAACACGGCGATATTCATACTCTTTCTCCTGGTGGAAATTAAAAGATACGGAAGGGGTGATGATGTGGTAGGGAAAACTGCGGAAAGCGGGATTCGCAGCAGAGGTGCGCAGAAATAAAACTTAAGATAAATAGCAATTACTAAAACACTTTGCGAGAATTGCAACCATTATTCGCGTATCGTCTTTATGGGAGCTGTTTACTGGCCGGGGGCAGCTTTTTCGGGACTATATGGGGAGGGCGGGATGGGGGCTTGCTTGGCAGGACTGGCCGGGGGGCCGGACGAGGTCAACAGGCAGCGTCCGTCACGCCCAAGGGAGGGTGAGAGGTGCATCAACGCAGGAAGATGGGCCATGCGCCTGGGGGAACTTTGATTCCGCGGGTGGAGATGGCCTCGGAAGGGATACCGTCACCGATTTTGTTGTAGGTATTGTCGCCCTTGCCGCGACAAACGGGATCGCCACAGAGGGAGAGATCCCCTTTCCCTTTCCCTGGTCTCTCTGTGCTGACCTTGTCTTGCACTCGGCCGAGGGGCCTCCTCACCTTCAGAGGAGCCCCCTCGGCCAACAGTGTCGGTTTTTTCTTCGGTGCCTCGATTTCCCGGGGTACCTCGCTCATCTCTTTTCAAGCACAACGGCACCGATGGAAGGAATGTTGATAGTGCTGCTTGCGGTCAGGGTCGCGTCGTAACCGCCGTTGTTCGCGGGCGTTTCCTTTGACACTGCGTACGGCTGCCATGTGGAATTGAATATTTCCTTATAGGTATCCTGGGCAGGCAGACCAAGCCATCCGAGGTTTTGCACCACATCCGGGGTGCCAAAGGTGGCGATGACAAAGAAACGGCCATCTGCCCGTGTGAAGGCCAGGGTCTTGTTGCCACGACCGACATAAGGCCTGTCGTCCCAGGTGAAGCCGTTGTCAGTGTTGCGACGCAGATCGATCAGGTCCCGGAACCAATGGAGCACCTGGGCGTTTTGGGTGGTGGGATCCACATAGTGGTCGAGGTCGCAATAAGCATCCTGGTCGCTCATCCCCGCCATTTCGAAGGCGAAGGGCTGGTCCTCCCCGGCTTCTTCACCCATGAAGAGCATGGGGATGCCCTTGGCCAGCAAGGTCACCGCGCCGGTGGCCTTGGCCATGCTCATGCCATAGCCCCATGCCTCCCGGCGGACAACGCGCTNNTCTGGTAGTTGGGGCGATAAGGAATCAGGGTTTCCTTGATGCTCTCCGTCTTGTCTTCCCTGTTGCATGCTGCTTGCCCAAGGGGGTACTGCAGACTGAAATCCCACTCGCCATCCACGGCGCCGCTGTCCCTATCGCCAATGATGCCCCAATCGTTCGGGTCGTTCTCGGCCACGATGTATGGCCACCGCCTGCCGCAGGCGTCAGCGGCATTGCGCAAGGCACGACGGAGCATGACCAACAGCTCCCAGCCTCCGCCACTGCCGGTCTGCCGCAGAATATAGCCGTTTTCCTGGTTGCCCTTGACGATGGCAAGGGTGGCGTCCAGCCGGAAGCCATCCAGTCGGTATGTATCCCACAGGTACACCATGGCTTGGCGGAAATGCTCTCGTACCACCGGATGGTCGTAGTTGATCATATCGCCCCAGTTGGTTTCTCCATCCACAAAGACATCGGGGGCGATTTCCTGCTCGGGCGTTTCACTGAGGTGATTGATGACGATATCGAGCAAAACCGCAGTGTTCCGGGAGTGGGCCTGACGTACCAGGGTCGCGAACCCTGCCGGGCCGCCATAGGTGCTTTCCACCGCGAAGTGCAGGCTGGGGTTGTAGCCCCATGATATATCCTTGGGAAATTCATGCACGGGCAGGAGTTCGACGGCGCCCACGTGCAAGGCGTTCAGGTACCGGCCCCTCTTGAACTCTTCCGCCACCTGCGCGAATGCCGGCAAGGGATTTTTCCCCCTGTGGTTGCGGTTGGTGAAGCGTAGCGGGTGCATCTCGTAGATCAGCAACTCGTGCCACGGTGGGGTCTGCCAGGGCGCATGGTCGACAATGCCCTGGAGGGTTCTGCGCTCCGTAACCACGGACCAAGTGCCGGAAGGGCCTTCCGAGGGGCTGGCAAAGATGTATGGTCCTGGCGTTACCTGGCGGGAGGCCGGGTCTACCACTTCCTGGTTGTTGTTGAGCAGGAAACGATAGCGGATGTGGTGCGGGTCAGGCAGACCTGCTTTGGGGGCAAGGCACCACCAGTAGCGAAGGTCGGGGGTGAGCTGCATTGCCACTGTTTTGCATTTGCGCGTCTTGCCTTCTTTGCTGTGAGGCTCCAGGAACAGGACCTTGGCGGCGACGGCATGGGGCGCGAACAGCACAAAGAGGACGTCTGCTTCGTCCGGGGTGGCGCCGAAAGGCAGTTCCCAGGGATGAAAGACATTGGCGGCGACAATGGTTTCGCTGAAGGCCTGTTTCATCCAGTACTGCCGTTCCTGCGGGGGTATTTCCGCGAATTTGGGCGCCTGTTCTCCTTCCGTCATGCCAGGAAGTCCATCTCCGGTGGAGAACTTCACCGTTTTTCCGGAAGGGACTTGGAAGACGCGGCGCGACATGTATTCGCCATCTCCCCTGGCTTCCCTCAGTCCATCCGGTGCAGTGAGCAGGTCGATCCAATGGGGGATGTTTGCAAAAATTTTCAGTTCCCCTTCCCAGACGCCGTCGTTGCGCCGCTTGGCCTGTGCCGTCTGGTAACCTGGCATGGGGGGATCCTGGCGGGTGCGCGGTGCTTCGCCGGTGCGCCAGTGGAGAACGATGTTTTCCGGGAAGGCGCTTTGACGATTGGGGTGAATGACAATCTGGGCCGTCGCGTTCCGAACCGGGGATTGGCTGAGCCAGCGGGAGTGGCCTGTGATGGCGTGCAACAGTTGGGGCGATTCTCCCTGGTCGATGCTCAATAGGAGGGACAGCACGGGATTTGCCCCCTGCCCCGGCAACTTCCCGGTAACCCGGTAGCTGGCTACCGGGTAGATGTTGAAGGTGAACCGGCGCCGCGAAAAATCTTCATCGAGCACCGTTTCTCTGTCCGTTGCGACCTCCACCGTGAAATCATCCACGTTGTCGCTGATGGTGAGTGTCGGGGCAGGGTCGTGGCGGGAGTAAGTAACCTCAATGGTGGCGGGCTGCAAGGTGGGCCGGACGGAGAGGAGGGCAGGCTGGCCGCTTTTGGTCCACGATTCGCCGCCATCGCTTGGACGCCACACCCGCGTGGCCTCGTCCGGTTCGTAGTCACAGTCATTGCCGTGACGCTTGGCCAATTTGAAATGAAAACCTTCCTTCATCCACGGCCGTAAGGGGAGGAGGCAGGACCAATGGTCAGGATCGCCCTCATTGGCGTTGAGGTCGAACTGTTCGCTCCCCCCCTTGGGCGACCACGCATGGATAAAACCATTGGCAAAGCGTTGGCGCGAAATGGCGTGGAGGGTGATTTGGGTTACTTCCGGCCCGGCATAGGGGGCGGTGGTCATGCAACGCGGGGAGAATTCAAAGCACCAAACCTTCGCAGCCGTTGCCGATGGGATACGGCGGACGTAGGCCTCCGGCTCCCAGTTGGGATTTTCCTCTGGGAACCAGAATTTGAACTGGATTTCGCGCCGGTCATGGGTTTCCATATCGACGGTGAAGGTGAAATGGACGCCATCGGTGCTTTTTCCCTCGAAATCCCGGATATCTCCGCCCGGATCCCAGGCGTGCACCATTACTCTGTTGCGTGACTTGGATGACTCAAAGCAGATGGTGGTCTTCATGGTGTTGCCCTCCAATCCAATATAAGGTTCGGCCAGGGAGTGCCTATCCTCCTTGCCCTGTAGTGCGTTGATCGGCAGCGGCATGGTCGCCCGGCCCGGTATCTCTTGAGGGAAGACGAAGTCTCGTGTGCCGGGCAGCTCGTTGCGTGCGAGGCGGAGTGCTGGTTGATTGCCACAGAGGGGGCGATGGCCCTGTTGTTGTTCTTCCCTGTTTTGGAACACTTGGGTTGGTTCCTGGGGGGACAGATCCCGCGAGCCGGGGTGGGTGATATCAGAATATAGTCTGCTGCCGATACCGCTTTGTCAACCAAAATGTTTGTTAGGCTTTTTGCCGTTGGCCACGGGTGCGCTGCGGCACGGCATGGCGGCTCCCGGGCCAGGGCAAGCGGAAACCCTGGCTGGCGGGAGCGGCCGTCAGTTCATAATACCGTGTTGTTCCGCCGGGCACTCCCCAACGTGGCACTAGGTCGTTGGCCCTTCGATGCATTTCGCGCAGCTGATGTCGTCGGGATAGGTGAAGGCATGCTGCCAGTCCATGAGCTGGTAATAGAGCATGGCCGCATAGCAGACCGCATGATGGTTGCAGCCCAGATCGAACTTGATCCTGGCTTCGGCCTCGCTCAGGCTGATTTCCTCAGCCCCGGACAGAGTCGTATAGCCCATCGCACGGGTCGGCAGATGCGGCACGATGTCGAAGACGTAGTTGTAAAGTGTCAGCTGTTCGCCGAGATACTGCTGGAAGAGATTGGCGAAAGCCTTGTCGCCGGGACGGGGCGACGCCACCAGATTAACCGCAACTCGACTTTTCATGGCCTTTTCCCGGGCCAGGCCCAGGGACAGATAGGTTGCCAGGGCACTGCC
>DHYT01000067.1 GCA_002415465.1 Desulfobulbaceae bacterium UBA5123 | reverse complement strand
CGGGGCGGCATGCCGGTGGTGCACGGCCCCTATGTCCCGGAGCAATGGGATCTGGAGATGGAAACCACCCTCAAGGCGAAATGGTGGGTCTTTCACCATGCCCTGCCGCTGCTGAAGGCCAGCGGCGACGCGGCGGTGGTCACCCTGTCGTCCATTGCCGGGCTGGTCGGCCGCGTTGGCCCCGCGGCCCTCATCTTCAACGACGGCTACGCCGCCGCCAACCGCGCCGTTTCCTCCTTCACGGAGACGTGGGCCAGGGAAGGGGCCCCGGAGGTGCGGGTCAACGAACTGATGCTCGGCATCTTCGAAACCCGCCACGGCGAGAAAACCCGCGGCTGGTCGCTGCTCTCCGAGGCACAACGACGCGCCCTCACCGACCACACCCTGCTGAAACGGACCGGCCGCCTCGCCGAGATCGTCAAGGCGGTCCTCTTCCTCATCAAGGACGCCGACTTCATGACCGGCAGCGTCATCCGCCTGGACGGCGGCTACACCCTCGGCGGCGAACCGGTCCCGCCGCTGCCGAAAGGCGTGGTCTGACCGCCGGTTATTTCTTGTCCATCTCTTTCAGGATATTCTCCACCGCCCACACCGGGATCTGGTGCATGATCCGCTCCACCGCCGCCGTCTTTCTGGCGTCGGCGTCGGGCTGGGGGCCCACCTCGGCCAGGATCTCATCGGCGTCATACCAGCAGAGCTCGCGGCCCGCCTTGTCATAAACGGTGAGGATGCGCCGGTTGGCCTCATGCAGATGCTCTTCCTCGATGACATTGCCGACAATCTCAAGCGCCACCTGATAGGGAACGAACTTCACCTCTTCACTCATTGCAATCTCCTTGACAATTCCTTGAAAAAATCAAACCAGCGGATTGGGCAGAAACAGCCGCTGGTACATATTCTGGGCATAGCGGTCGGTCATGCTGGCGATATAGTCGCAGACCCGCCGCTCCAGCGAAATGCTGGCGGCGAAGGAGCCGATCTCCTTTTCGAGAAACTCCTTGTGTTCCAGGCAATAGATGAAGAGCTCCCGCAGCATCTTGGTGGCCTTGATGAACTCTTCATGCACATGGGGGGCGCGATACACCTTGTGAAAAAGAAACTGCCGCAGCTCCTGCATCGCCTCGCCGATATCGGGGGCGATGCCGAAGGCGAGACGGTCGCCGGCGGGCGCCGTGCCGTCCAGCACCCCCTGCACCATGGCCAGTATCCGCTGCGAGTGGGTGTTGCCGAGCACCTCGTTGCATTGCCGGGGCACATCGTCGGCCCGGATCACGCCGCTGCGGATGGCGTCGTCCAGGTCGTGGCTCAGGTAGGCGATGATATCGGCATAGCGGATCACGCAGCCCTCGGCGGTTTCCGGCAGGTCGCGGCCGTGGGCGGGGATCACCTCGCCGTAGCCCTTTGAATGCTTGGCGATGCCGTCGCGCACCTCGTAGGTCAGATTCAGCCCCTGCCCCCCGTTTTCCAGGGTATCCACCACCCGCAGGCTTTGCCGGTAGTGGGAAAAGCCGCCGGGCATCAACTCGTTCAAGACCGTTTCGCCGGCATGGCCGAAGGGGGTATGGCCGAGATCATGGCCATGGGCGATGGCCTCGACCAGATCCTCGTTGAGCCGCATGGCGCGGGCCAGGGTGCGGGCGATCTCGCACATCTCCAGGGTGTGGGTGAGCCGGGTCCGGTAGTGGTCGCCGGACGGGGAGAGAAAGACCTGGGTCTTGTGCTTGAGGCGACGGTAGGCCTTGCAATAAACAATGCGGTTGCGGTCACGCTGGAAGGCGCTCCGGATGGAACACTCCTCCTCGGCCCGCAACCGCCCCTTGCTCTCGCTGCTCAGACAGGCAAAGGGAGAAAGCATGCCGCGTTCCCGTTCCTCTATTTCCTCACGAATGTGCATGTCGCATCCCGCCCATGAAACACATTTTCCCGTTTTCGATCACCCCTGCGCCGTCCGCGCATGCATTATATACCCGGTATTACTTTTTTTGCCATCCCATAAGGACGCCCGCCGGACCGCCCTGTCCGCACAAATCGACCCATGGCAATTTTCCGTTGTAACAATACTTGAAATGTTATCTAATCTAACCACACGACATCACGATAAAATATTACAATTAAATTAACAACTATCATTCTTGATTTATTGTCTCGCCTGCCCCGCCGGGCCACGGCGATCACCCTCCGCTTCACGCAAAGGAACAGCCATCGATGCGCTTGCCTACCCTACTCGCCACCCTCCTGCTTCTGTCGCTGACCCCTCTCACAACCGGCTGCGGCAGCGATACGGCGCCCCGCCGCCATTACCGGATCGGGATCATCAATCCGAGTTCGGGGCTCAACGAGGTTGTCGAGGGCTTCAAGCAGGGGTTGGCCGAACAGGGCTACAAAAACGGCGACAATCTCAGCTATATCGATTACGGGCCGGTGAAGATGAGCGAGGTCGCCGCCACCGTCAAAAACATGCTGGCCCAGAAGATCGACCTGCTCTACACCACCTCCACCAGCGCCACCCAGATCGCCAAACAGGCGGCGGCGGGCACCGACGTCGCAATCGTCTTTGCGCCGGTATTCGCCCCGGAACAAACCGGCATCGTCGCCACCCTGCCGAAGCCGGGCGCCAATGTCACCGGCGTCAAGGTAGGCGGCAGTTCGGGCAACACCTTTCACTGGCTCATGAACACCCTCCCCGGCACCAAGCACGTCTTCGTACCCTACCACTGCACCGACCCGGCCGCCCAGCTCTGCCTCACCGACATGCGCCAAGCCGCGCAAAAGGCCGGGGTCTCCGTCGATGTCGTCAACGTCACCAACAAGGCCGAGCTGGAAGCCGCCCTGGCGAACATCCCGGCGCATACCGACGCGATCTGGCTCTCCTGCTCGCCGCTTATCTTCTCGAACATCAAGGAGATCGTCGCCGCGGCAACGGCGCGCAAAGTGCCGGTGGCCTCGACCACCCATCAGCAGGAAGAAGGCGTCATGATCTCATACGGGGTCAACAATATCGCCCTGGGCAAACAGGCAAGCCGCATCGCCGCGCAGATATTGCACGGCACCCGGCCGGCGGAGATTCCGGTTGAGACCGCCGAGTTTTTCCTGAGCATCAACCTGGCCATCGCCAAGCAACTCGCCATCGAGATCCCCACCCACGTCCTGCAACAGGCCGACATCATCATCCGCGAGCAAGGCGCCGCCAAACAGGACCGCACCCCTTGACGAACCGCACCCGCGGCGATTATAGATAGGGCGGCGCACAATCGAATCCCCTATCCATCTTCGTCACGAGGCAGAGCGGTGCCGCAACACCAAACATTCATGCGCATGGCCCTGGCCGAGGCGGAAAAGGCCCTGGCCGCCAACGAGTTTCCGGTGGGCTGCGTTATCGTCGCCGACAACGAGGCGGTGGCGCGCGGCCGCCGCGCCAACAGCCGCAGTGCAACCGCCAACGAGCTTGACCACGCCGAGATCGTCGCCCTCCGGCAACTGCTCGCCGCCCGCCCCGACATCGATCGCGCCGGACTTACCGTCTACTCGACCATGGAGCCGTGCCTGATGTGCTACGCCACCCTGCTGCTGAACGGGGTCCGCACCATCGCCTACGGCTACGAAGACGCCATGGGCGGCGGCACCGGCCTCGACCTCGCCGCGCTCACCCCGCTCTACCGGGAAATGCGGGTTGAGCTGCTGCCGGGGTTGCTGCGCGCGGAGAGCCTCGCCCTCTTCAAACGCTTTTTCACCGATCCCGCAAACGACTACTGGCGCGACAGCCTGCTTGCCGACTACACCCTCAACCAGGCCGGATAAGCGCCCCGCCATCAGGACCCGCCATGACCAGCGCCGTCAGAACCATCGGCTTCAAGCCCCACGAACGGAATATCTTTTTCCACCTCCTCACCGCCTGCAACCTCTCCTGCCGCCACTGCTACATCAACCCGACCCAGCACGGCAGCAACATGGTGAGCCGCCAGACCATGGACGACTGGCTGGCCCTCTTTTACGAGCCCGGCAAGGAGAGCAACGTCATCTTCCTGGGCGGCGAGCCGACCCTCCACCCGGATCTGGCCCACGGCGTCAAGACGGCGCAAAGGCTCGGCTACCGCTCGGTGACCGTGGACACCAACGGCTTTCTCCACCACAACCTGCTCGCCAAGATCGGCCCGGAAGAGGCGGTTTTAAGCTTCAGCCTGGACGGCCCGAGCCCGGAGATCAACGACCCCATCCGCGGCCAGGGCGTTTTCAAAACCTGCAGCGAAAACCTTAAGGAAGCAGCCCGGCTGGGCTTCAGGATCAGCGTCATCTACACGGTGAGCCGCCTCAACATCGGCCATCTGCACCGGATGCCCCGCCTCCTCGCCGACTGGGGGGTGAACCGCTTTTTCATCCAGGTGATCGGGCTGCGCGGCAAATCCGCCGGCGGCGCAGGCTCCGAGTTGCAGCTGACCCCGGAACAATGGCTGACCACGGTGCCGCCCATCGCCGCCAAGGCCGCCGACCTGGGCCTGGACGTGATCTACCCCAAGGTGTTCCTCGATCCCGGTGAACGGTTTGAATGCGCCGGCAGGGTGGCGGAAAACTTTTTTATCTTTCCCAACGGCAGGGTCTACCGCTGCCCCCTGTGCGAGGATTACCCCCTGCACGCCCTGCGGATCGAGAACAACCGGTTGGCCAAGAACGACGGCATCACCGAGGAGCGGCTCTTCACCCTCTCGATCCCGGAGGGGTGCGTGATGAACAAACTCCTCCAGCCCGGCAACCTGAGCTACAACGCCGACGGCACCCCAAAGCACCGCATCTCCTGCTGCCTGCTCAAGCAGCAGATCAAGCGCTGAGCGCGCCTCCCCCTTCGACCGGCATGCCGATCCTTGGCCCTGCCTGCGGCTATTATTTCCGCCAAACCACAACTATTTCTTGAAAATCCGCAAACAGGCTAATATATTAGTCATTAAACCATCTAATGCCTAATATTTGAGTCAATTCATATCCGGACTCACCGTGATGAATCAGAGAACATATTCAAAATACGCCAAGGAAGCCGCTGTCCTGCTCGGTCGGCAAATCAAGCTTGGCCGCAAAAATTGCCAATGGTCCGAGCAAAACCTGGCGGACAGGGCCGGGATTTCCAGAGCGACCCTCCAGCGGATAGAGGCCGGCGAGATGTCGCCATCCATCGGGCTGGTGTTCGAGGTCGCCGCCCTGGTTGGCGTCCCCCTGTTCGAGCAGGACAGCCGTGCGCTTGCCGTCAGCACGGAACTTGCGCAAAGCAAAATCGCCCTGCTCCCCAAACGGATCAAGACCAAGGCCAAGGCGGTGGACGATGCCTTCTAAACCGCAAAACAGGGAGGCCTTTGTCTGGATATGGCTGCCCGGAGAAACGCAACCGGTGGTCGCCGGCAAGCTAGAGACCGATAACGGTTCTTGCCGTTTCAACTACGGCAAGAGCTACCTTGATCGCACGGACGGCAAGAATCCCGCCATCCCGATTTATGAGCCGGAATTGCCTTTACGGGCCGGGGTCCTGCCCCTGCTCAACAACCTGGAGATCCCGAATTGCATTCGGGATGCCGCACCCGATGCCTGGGGGCGGCGGGTCATCATCAACAGACAATTCGGGCGCAAAGGCCGGGATGTGGATACCGGCAGCCTGGATGAACTCACCTATCTTCTGAAATCTGGGTCCGATCGAATCGGCGCGCTTGACTTCCAGCGCTCACCGACGGAATTCGTTGCCAGAAATCCAACCAATGCCAGCCTGGAGGAATTGCTGGAATCGGCCGAACGGGTCGAGCAAGGCGTTCCGTTGTCAGCCGAACTCGACCAGGCGCTCTTCCACGGCACCTCCATCGGCGGCGCCCGCCCCAAGGCCATGATAGAAGACCGGGGCACCAAGTACATCGCCAAATTTTCGTCCGGCAGCGATATCTACAACGTTGTCAAAGCCGAATACGTCGCCATGCGATTGGCCACCATCGCAGGCCTCAAGGCGGCCCCGGTCAAGCTGGCAAAGGCGGCAGGGAAGGATGTTTTGCTGATCGAGCGATTCGACCGCATTGCCCTCGATTCCGGCTGGGCTCGAAAATCCATGGTTTCCGCCCTGACCATGCTCGGCCTCAGCGAGATGACGGCACGTTATGCCAGTTACGAAGACCTTGCGGAAAGCATCCGCCATCGCTTTACGCAACCACGGGAAACCCTTGCAGAGCTTTACGGCCGACTGGTTTTTAATATCCTATGCGGCAACAACGATGACCACGCCCGCAATCACGCCGCTTTCTGGGATGGAAAAGAACTGACCCTGACCCCGGCCTATGATATCTGCCCACAAGGTCGCACCGGCAACGAAGCGACCCAGGCCATGCTCATAACCGGCGACAACCGGTTCAGCCAGCTCAAAACCTGCCTTGCCGCCGCGCACCATTTCCTGCTCTCCCGGCAGGCGGCTCTCGATACGATCGACCGGATCGAGACCGCCATTCGTGACAACTGGGAGAGGGTCTGCGGGGAAGCGGAGTTGAGCCAGGTTGACAAAAACTATCTGTGGGGGCATCAATTCCTCAACCCATTTTCCGTCGAGCGGTGATCGGTGCGGGGAGTTTGCAGAAACGGAGGACTATGTGGTGACGAAGATGAGAGATTACCCAACCGTACATCCAGGCGAGATCCTGCTGAATGAATTTCTGATCCCGTTGGGGATCAGCCAGTACCGGCTCGCCCACGACATCAGTGTCCCGGTTATGCGGGTNNTCAACAAGATTTGCCGGCAGGAGCGAGGCATCAGCGCCGATACCGCCCTGCGCCTTGCCCGTTATTTCGGGACCTCCATCGAGTTCTGGTCCGGCATCCAGTCCCACTACGACACCGAAACCGCAAAGATGGCCTTGGGCGACCGTCTGCAAAAAGCGGTCAAGGTGCTTGCGCACAAAGCTGCCTAGGGTCGAGTACAACTTCACAGACGGTCAAAAGGCACCCGCCAACCCTGACCCGCCCAATCAACCGACAACAAAAAACCGGCTTCCCTCGACACACTTCAACACGCTCACCCCCCAATCCCGACGGAGATCATCATGCCAACCAGTCGAAGCGCATTGTTCGTATTTCTCACCCTTGCTGCGCTGCTGCTTGGCGGCTGCGCCGCCCTTCAGTACCGCGAACCCTTTGCCGTGAAACTGGCCGGGGTTGAGCCGCTTAAGGGGGAGGGGTTGGAGTTGCGGATGCTGCTGAAGCTGCGCGTGCAGAACCCCAACGACCTGCCGCTGGAATACAACGGGGTGTCGATCCGCATGGATGTGCAGGGCAAACGCTTTGCCAGCGGGGTGAGCGACGTTGCCGGCAGCATCCCGCGTTTTGGCGAAGCAATCGTGGCGATACCGGTGAGCATTCCCCTGTTTGATGTCGCGCGGCAGGCGATCGACGTCTTCAACAACAAATCGGCCAACAAGCTCCCCTACGAGATTACCGGCAAGATCGCCGGGCCGACGATTATCGACCTCTGCTTCACCACCCGGGGGGAGTTCACGCTGCCGCCGGAACTCTTCCGCAATCGTTAAGGCAATCATCCGCCGGCAATCCGGCCCTCTCGCTCCGGCATCCTCGGCCGGAAAGGAAAAAAGCCCCTGCGGCTTGCTAATTTTTGCGATATAGGTGAATTTACAGTCAGGGAAAAACGGCGGCCGCTTGAACGGCTGCCCGGCAAAGCAAGCCCCATTCACTCATCAGGCAAAAGGACCACCTTTCGGCATGTTCTCCGTCCGCACCATCAACAAAACCTTTCTCACCGGCCTCATCGCCCTGCTGCCGATCACCGCCACGGTGTACCTCTTCTTCTGGGTCATGGGCGCTGCGGAAGGCTTTTTCGGCTCCATCCTGCAGATCCTTCTCCCGGAACGATGGTACCGGCCCGGCATGGGGGTGGCGGCCAGCCTGCTGATGATCTTTCTGGTCGGGGTGCTGATGGAGTCGGTGCTGATCAAGGCCATCGCCCGCCGCTTCGAGCAGATCATCTACCGGGTGCCGCTGGTCAAGAGCATCTACGGCGCCACCCGCGAGTTCCTTTCCTTTCTGCTGGAAGGCCAGGGCAAGAGCCCGCGCCAGGTGGTGGCGTACACCTTTGCCAACGACATGACCCTGCTGGGCTTTATCACCAAGCGGGATCTCTCGTTCCTCAAAAACGATATCGCCGACCAGAAGGTGGCGGTCTATTTCCCGCTGAGCTACCAGATCGGCGGCTATACGGCCCTGGTCCCCGCCGACCGGCTTACCCCCATCGACATGCCCATGGAACAGGCGATGCGCTTTGTGATGACCGCGGGCATCATCGAAAAGGAACACCAGCCGCGCCCGGCGGCAACCACGCCGTCAAGCTGAATCCGGGCGGAAACCCTCTCACCCCAAAGGCCCCCATGGAAGCTGGCAATCTCAGCGAATACCTCAAGTTTTTTGCCGCCCTGCTGGCGATCATCAATCCGGTGGGCGCGATCCCCATCTTCATCAACCTCACCGTTGACCAGGGCGCGCCGCAGCGCAACAAAAACGGCCTGATGGCCGCCATCTCCATGGGGGTGATCCTGCTCGTGGTGCTGTTCAGCGGCGAAACCATCCTGCGCTTCTTCGGGATCACGGTGGGCTCCTTCCGGGTGGGCGGCGGCATCCTCATCCTGCTGATGGCCATCTCCATGCTGCATGCCAAGATGAGCCACGTGCGGCAGACCGAAGAGGAGGAGCGCGACTCGGCCGAACGCGACAACGTCACCGTGGTGCCGCTGGGTACGCCGCTGCTGGCCGGGCCCGGCGCGATCAGCACCGTGATCCTTTACGCCCAGCGCTCCCCCTCGGCCGCTCACTATCTTTTGCTGGCCTGCGTGATCATGAGCATGGTCGTCCTCACCGCCCTGGCCTTCCGGCTGGCCCCGGCCATCTCCCGCCTGCTCGGCAAGACCGGCATCAACGTGGTGACCCGGCTCATGGGCCTGATCATGGCCGCGGTGGGGGTGGAGTTCATCGCCAACGGCCTCAAGCAGCTCTTTCCGGTTCTGGGCGGCTGAGATTCATCACCGGTGGCCGCCCCTCCGGCTCACGTCGGTATACATCCTGAGGAATTGCATGACCCAAAACACCTGGACCGCGGCACAGGCGCGGCGCTCTCTGGACCGGCTCCTGCCAAAGCTTGAACAGCTTGCCCAAGGGGTTGACGCCGGCGAATGGCAACTCTATCTCGGCCGGCTGCAGAAGGAGTTCCCGCGGCTGTTCAATATCCTGTTCCACCTCTACGCCACCAATTACGACTTCTTCTACCACCTGGAAGAGCTGCTCACCGGCATGACCAAGGCGTGGCTTGAACGGTCGGCAAGCCTCAAGGCGCTGGATGCGGCCCGCCTCATCGACCCCGGCTGGTTTGAATCCAACCGCATGGTCGGCGCCATGTGCTATATCGATCTCTTTGCCGGCGACCTGCACGGCCTGCGCAAACGCATCCCCTACCTGGCGGAACTCGGCATCACCATGCTCCATCTCATGCCGCCCTTCAAGTGCCCGGAGGGGGATAACGACGGCGGCTACGCCATCAGCGACTATCGGGCGGTCAACGAGCGCCTGGGCACCATTGACGAACTCCGGGAAATCGCGACGGAACTCCGACAGCGGGGGATCAGCCTGGTGCTTGATTTTGTCTTCAACCACACCTCGGACGAACACGACTGGGCAAGACGCGCCCTGGCCGGGGAGGAGGAATACCAAAACCTGTACCGGATGTTCAGCAACCGCAGCGAACCGGACGAATACGAGAAAAGCATCCTGGCCATCTTCCCGGACGATCATCCGGGCTGCTTCACTTACCGCAGCAAGATCCGCCGCTGGGTCTGGACCACCTTCAACAATTTCCAGTGGGATCTGAACTACGAAAATCCGGATGTGTTCAACCGCATGGCCCAGGAGATGCTGTTTCTCGCCAACACCGGCATCGAGGTGCTGCGCCTGGACGCGGTCGCCTTTCTCTGGAAGAAAAAGGGCACCAACTGCCAGAACCTGCCCGAGGCCCACATGATCATCCAGGCGTTCAACGCCATCGTCAACGTGGTGGCGCCGGCCATGGTTTTCAAATCAGAGGCGATCGTCCATCCAGACGAGGTCGCCCGCTACATCCACCCGCAGGAGTGCCAGATCTCGTACAATCCGCTCATGATGGCGCTGCTCTGGGAGTCGATGGCAACCAGGGACACCAGCCTGCTCCATTACTCCCTTGCGCGGCGTTTCGCCATCCCCGGAGGCTGTACCTGGGTAAACTATATCCGCTGCCATGATGACATCGGCTGGACGTTTTCCGACGAAGACGCCGCCGCCCTGCGGATCGTCCCCCAGGATCACCGCCGCTTTCTCAACGATTTTTATTCCAACCGCTTCCAGGACTCCTTTGCCGTCGGCCTCACCTTCCAGGAAGACCTCGCCACCAACGATGCCAGGATTTGCGGCACCACCGCCTCGCTCTGCGGCCTCGAAAAGGCGCTGACCGAACAGGACGAACCCCTCGTTGCGCTGGCCATTGGCCGCATCCTGCTCCTGCATGGCATCATCGCGACCATCGGCGGCATCCCGATGATCTACCTCGGCGATGCCCTCGGCGCCCTCAACGATTACGGCTTCAGGGAAGACAGCGCCAAGGCCGGCGACAACCGCTGGGTGCATCGGCCGTTCTTCGATTGGAAAAAGGCGGAAGAGCGCTTCGAGCCGGGTTCGGTGATCGGCACCATCTTCCACGGCATCCTGCGGGTCATCCAGCTGCGCCAGCAACACAAGGTGTTCGGCGGCTCCAACACGGAAATCATCGATCCGAAAAACAAGGCCCTGCTGGGCTATTTCAGACACGGCGAAGATCAGTCCGCCCTCTGCCTGGCCAACTTCTCGGCGGAGGCGCAAACGGTGCCGGGAAGCCATCTGCGGCTGCTCGGGATGCGGAAGACCTTCACGGACCTGATGTCCGGCAAATCCATCGTCGCCATGGAGAGCCTGGTGATGGAGCCGTATCAGTTCATGGTGCTGGTGAACATGTAACCCCTTAACCTGCGGCCTTCGGCCCAAAAAAAGCCGGCCCTCCCGTTGGGGAGCGGCCGACTCATATGCAGCGCGCAAAACAGGCTGCAGTCTTACAAGAGGAAACCTCCGTGAATTACAAACTGGTTCTCTTTCTTCTTCTCAGCGGCCTGACCGTCCTCTTCGTCTTCCAAAACGTGGCGGTCGTGGAAATCCAATTCCTGTTCTGGTCGGCCCGCGTTTCCCGCTCCCTGCTCATCTTCCTGCTGCTGGCCATGGGCATCCTGATCGGATGGCTCCTGCACGGTTACCACAGGTATCGCAAGGGGAAAGCCAACGGTTGAACAAGCCGGAAGCCGCCCCGGCTACAACCGGTTGTCAAACACCATCTTGCCGCCCAGATGGCCGGCAAGGCCAGCCGTTGCCAGCATGACCACATTCACCAGCAGAAACAGCCAGCGCCCCGGCGCGCCGGCCGCCATGATCGTCGGGTCGCTGTAGCGCCAGGCCACCGCCACCACTGCGGCCACCGTGCAGATTGCGGCGCAGCCGATCTTGATCGCGAAATTCCGGGTCATCGCCCCCTTATATCGCTTGTGCCAGGAAACATAGCCGGAGAACAGCACCACCGGCATGGTGAGAACGACAAAGATCAGGTTGTAGTAGGCGGCCTCTTGCAGGCCGCCGTGATTGAGGAAGATGGCCAGGCCGACAAAGATCACCGCCGCGGGCAGAACGCCGTTGGGGAAATGCACCGAGATCGGGTGAAGATGGTTTGCATAGATATGATCGGTCAGCGCATCGTAGGCCTTGGCCAGCAACGATTTTTCAGGGGCGGGCGCCGTCGTCGGCCTCCCGGCCACCATGGACGCCAGCGCTTCCCCCTCCGGCCCTACCTCGTAAAACTCGCTGGCATCGGCGCTGCAAACAGGACATTTCGCCGGCGGCTCACTGCCGGCATGGATATAGCCACAGACCCTGCACTGCCATTTTTTCATCCGCTCTCTCCGATTACGTGATGGGGCGGCAACCGCCCCGGTTCAAGCCCACCCCGCCGCGCCGGATAACGGCAGCAACGAATACCCAACCCACAATAGCAGCTTCCGGCAACAGGAGTCAAGCCAACGCGACGACCAGCGCGCGGGCGGCACGCAATCAACCCTAAGAACGGATATTTAGAAAATCTTACGACTCGCGCAGAAAGATGCGCATGACCAGCACCCCGGCCTCGTAGAGGGCGATCAGGGGCACGGTGAGGAAAACGGTGGCGAAGGGATCGCCGACGGTGAGCAGAAAGGAAAGAACGAGGATACAGAGGTAGGCGTATTTCCGCTTGGACACGAAGTAGCTGCGCCGCACCAGCCCAACCTTGCCGGCCGCCACCATCAGGAAGGGGATCTCGAAGGC
>DHYT01000136.1:2539-2811 GCA_002415465.1 Desulfobulbaceae bacterium UBA5123 | reverse complement strand
CGCATGGCGATGGTTTTTTCCGCGCCGGCAAGAACCTCCTCCAGGCTGACCGCAAGGTCCATGGTGAGGTCGTTGCCCTTTGCCGGCCGCTGGCCGTGACCGGAGCCGCCGCACCCGCCGCCGAAGGATTGTTGCCCCCCCTGCCGCGAGAAGAAGTCAAAGGGGTTGCCGCCTCCGCCACCGCGGAAGGTGGTCCGTCCTCCCCCCATGCCGCCGAGGTTGAAGCCGAACTCGCGGAGGATATCGTTCAGGTTGGAGCCGCGGAAGATGTC
>DHYT01000136.1:0-2428 GCA_002415465.1 Desulfobulbaceae bacterium UBA5123 | reverse complement strand
GTCCGGGTGATACTTGAGGGCGAGTTTCCGGTAGGCCTTCTTGATCTCGTCCGCCGAGGCGTTTTTGGCGACGCCGAGTAACTTGTAGTAGTCCATTGTTTCTGTCTTATAAGCTGAATGAGGGCGCGCTGGCGAAGGGCCCGGTCGCGCCGAGGTGTTTGGTCCGGGTTCGTGTGTCGCGTGCGGACGGGTCCGGCATGCACGCCGCCGGGTCGGTCTTGCGGGACCTCATTAGTATAAGTACGGTGGCCCGGTTAAGCAAGGCGGGAAAATCGTCCGGTGTAGAGCCGAGGCGGGTGGCGTTTCCAAACCGGTCGTCAATGTTGTTGCCGCCTTTTTAGCTTGACTCATATTTTCCTTAGCGCCTACCGTATGGGTTGATGAAATCGCGGAAGGGGCTGGAGAATGGCGGCTTCCCACCGATCAATGTAAAACGTTACGGGAGATTTGTGATGGAGAAGGTTATGGAACAGATGTGGACGCTGGGGTCCCTGTACGCCATAAGGGTTATCGCCGCACTGGCGATATTCGTTGTCGGCCGCTGGCTGGCCCGGCATCTCACCGGATTCTTGGTCAAGGCCCTGCAGGCGCGGAACGTCGAGACCACCTTTGTCGGTTTTCTGCGCAATATCGCCTATTACGCCATGATGGTGGCGGTGATTGTGGCCGCCGTCAATCAGGTCGGGGTGAATATCGCCTCCTTCCTGGCGGTTCTCGGCGCCGCAGGCCTTGCCGTCGGCTTGGCGCTCAAGGATTCTCTCGCCAATTTCGCCTCCGGGGTGATGCTGGTGCTCTTCCGGCCCTTCAAGGTGGGTGATTTCGTTTCCGTAAGCGGCAGCAGCGGCACGGTGATGGAGATTTCCATCTTCAACACCGAACTGGCCACCCCCGACAACCAGAAGGTGATCATCCCCAACAGTTCGATCATGGGCAACGTCATCACCAATGTCACCGCCAATCCCATGCGCCGCATCGACCTGGTGGTCGGGATTGCCTATGAGGATGACACGAGCCGGGCCAAGGAGGTGCTCAGGGCGATCATTGCCGCCGAGCCTCGCATTCTGTCGGAACCGGAACCGTTTGTCGCCGTTTCCGAACTGGCGGACAGCTGTGTCAATCTCGTGGTCCGCCCATGGGTGAAAACAGGCGATTACTGGAATGTCCGTTGCGATCTCACCGAGCGGATCAAGCAGGAATTTGACCGAGTGGGGCTGCATATCCCCTTTCCGCAGCGGGATGTGCATCTGCGGACGGCGGAGGGGTTGCCGCGCGTTTTCCCGCCGCAATAAGGCGTTGCGGCGGGAAAACGCGCGGCACTGGGCGCGGCATGCGCGGGCGGATGGGAGGGGCGCGAGGGGGCTTCTATTTCTTGCCGGCCTGGTGGTAGCCGACAATGGTCTCCGCCAGCGTCTTGGTTTGAAACGGCTTGACGATGTACCCCTGGATGCCCAGCTTGGCGCAGGCGATGATCTCTTTTTTGTCCGAGATGGCCGTGGCCATGATCACCGAGGTTGTTTTGTCCTTGAGGGTGGTGCGGAGTATTTCCAAGGTCCGGTAGCCATTCATCTCGGGCATCATGATGTCGAGGATGATGATCTCCGGTTGCCAGGATTTGTAGGCGGTGAGGGCGTCTTCGCCATTGTTGACGAGTCGGATTTCGTATTTTTCGTCACGAAAGGCGATCTGGTAGAGCTGGCGGGTGACATCTTCGTCTTCGGCGATGAGGATTTTCAGTTTCGTCATGGGGTGCGGTGTTGGGATAAAGGGGAAGCGGCAACGTTACGCAGGCGTACCGCCTTTGCTGTCGTTGCCGCTTGATCGGATCATGCAAAATCAGAACGGGACGTCGTCGCCCATGGTCGGTTCGGGCCAGGGCGGTTCATCGTTGCCCATGCCGCCGCCGCCGGAGCCGCCGCCGTCGCCCCTGGCGCTCAGCATCTTCATCTCGCGGGCGACGATCTCAGTGGTGTAGCGGTCGTTGCCGTCACGGTCCTGCCATTTGCGGGTCTGCAGACGGCCCTCGACGTACACCTTGCTGCCCTTGGCGAGGTATTCCCCGCAGATCTCACCCAGTCTGCCGAAGGCGACTATCCGGTGCCATTCGGTCTGCTCTTCCTTGCTGCCGTCCTGCTTCTTCCAGGTNNGCGATGCGGAAGTTGGCCACCGCCTTGCCGTTCTGGGAGTAGCGAACTTCCGGGTCGGCGCCCAGGTTTCCGACTAAAATAACCTTGTTGATCATCTTTTCTCCTTCACATTGAATCTCTGTACCTTCTCACTGTTGATGTCGGCCAAGGTGAGCGCGACCTGATCAAAATACCGGGAATTTTCTTTTCATGCACGCAACTTCTTGCCGACTTTTCAGGCGAGGTTGCGTTTGGCCGCCGCCCGGTCGAGGATGGCGGCAAGCCCTCTTTTTTCTGCCGGGATA
>DHYT01000137.1 GCA_002415465.1 Desulfobulbaceae bacterium UBA5123 | reverse complement strand
CATCTTGCAGTCGCCGGTCATGTGCGGCTCGCGGAAGCCCTGGATC
Organism: Desulfobulbaceae bacterium UBA5123; assembly: GCA_002415465.1. Lineage (GTDB taxonomy): Bacteria > Desulfobacterota > Desulfobulbia > Desulfobulbales > UBA5123 > UBA5123. The sequence goes on along the minus strand of DHYT01000137.1, from coordinate 3,749 downwards.
ATGCACCAGCGGCCGCGCTGCATGGCGTAACCGAGACCGGCGGCGATCAGCAGCATGCCGCTGCTGGTGGCGGTGATGTCTTCAATGTCCATGCCCACATGCATCCCCTCGTCGCCATAGCTGCCGGCCAGCCAGGTCAGACCGGCGATGGCGGCGAGAGCGAAAACGATTTGCACCGCGCCTGGGAATTCAATGGTCTTGGCGCCGCCGGAGCCCCAGGAGATATTCTCCATTTCCCAGTAGATGTATTTGAGGCCGATGACCGCGCCGATGACCAGGCCGAGCATCATGGTGAAGCCGTGCGCGGACAGGTTGCCGATGGCGTTGTAGAAACCGCCGACGTTACAGCCGCCGGCGAGCGCGGCGCCAATGCCCATGAAGACACCGGCAACCACCGCCTTGATCATTTCAAGGGCCGGTGGAATCCGGAAGGCGAAGTCGCCGCCCAGGTTGGCGGAGAGAAAGGCGCCGGCGATGAAGCCGATGCCGATCACCGAACCGGAGTGCTGCAGGATGTCTGCGGGGGTGTCCTCAAGCATGCCGATCCCGTACAGGATCCATTCGCCCCAGTTGCGGATGGCGCCCACCGCACCCCAGGGGCGCGCCCAGGCGAGCATGATCACGCTCAAAAAGGCGATGAACATGCCGGTGGTCATCGCATCCCATTCCTCCCTGCACAATTTGTTGTACAGGCCCTTGATCGCGTTACCGATTTCGCTTCCCTCACTCATGCATTCCCCTCCCAAGAAATTAATGGTGTAAAACTATCGTAAAGCCATGCCCCCGGTGCCGGTAAGGGCAAGCTCGCCCTCGAAGAAGTGAGACTCATTGACCTTTACTAGCGGTATTTGTTTTTGTCAAGTGTGTTGACAGGTCGCCGAATCGCAAAAAAGCGTGGCGATGCGGCGCGGCGCGGGTTTTGTACTTTGCTAAAGAAAACAATAAAATAGCAAAGCGCTCGTAGCGGTTGGCAGGGGTATTTAAAGCCTTGACAGCCGATTGCAATCTTGGTAGACACACTGAAATGTAGCCATTATCAGTGTTACCGGCTTCTGGGCGGTACCCCGCAGACGTTGTTGATTCGCCAATAACTGGCGATGGTTTTTATAAGATCCCATTATTACTATCCTGTAAGGAGGAAAACCGATGAGTGACGCTAAGACCGCACCGGATGGAATTACCCCTACTCGTACGCTGGACGCCAAAGGCCTGAGCTGCCCGATGCCGCTTCTGCGTACCAAGAAAGAGATCGACAAGCTTGGTTCCGGCGAAATCCTGGAGGTTCTCGGCACCGATCCCGGCTCCCGTAACGACCTTCCCGGCTGGTGCGAGCGTTCCGGCCATGTGTACCTCGGCGACAAAGAGGATTCCGGCTTCTTCCGCTTCTACATTCAGAAGAAGTAGTCCGGCCGACAGTTCTAGCCGAAGCTCCGGCTGTAACTCGTGTACGGTCGAACTATTTTATTTCTTGATCAAGAGGAGAACAACATGGCGAAAAGTTTAGGAATTTTCGTTACCTCGGCCAAAAACATGAAGCATGTCATGGGAGTCACCAAGGCTGCCAAGGCCAAGGGCTGCAAGGTAAAGGTATTTTTCACCTGGAAAGGCACCGAGCTTGCGAAAACCGCTGATTTTCCCGAGCTGTGCAAGATGGCCGACGACGTTTCCATCTGCGCCGACAGCTACAAGAAATGCGGTTTCGATCCGGCAGACATCCCCCAGGGTCTTACCGACAAGGAGATGGCTACCCAGGCTCAGCACGGTGGCATCATCGAAGACTATGACTGCTATATGACCTTGTAAGGAGGGGAATTCATGTCGAAAAAAGTATGCTTTATGCTCGTTCATCCCGATTACACCCTCGACGGTCTCCGCTCCTGCCTGGGACTTGCCGTCGAGAACATGTATTCCTACGCGGTTGTTTTGAATCAAACACTGCCGCCCCTTGACGATTACAATAAGGAAAACATCGACTGGATCCGCGACATGGAAGGCGAGGTTTATTCCAACGTTCCGGCCAACTGCGAAAACGAGGGACTTGAGCCGCTCTCCCTTGAGGAGCTCGGCCAGAAACTTCGCGACATGGATGTTATCGTGCCTTACGGCATGATGCCGTAATAAATTTGTATCAAGGGGATTTCATTATGAAAATCTTGAATGTATATCGTACCGCTCCCACCGCCGACGTGAAGAAGCTGGTGGAGATCGTTTCCGAGGGACGCGAGGCGTCAAGCTTCGATCTGAACGTCGCCGCGCCCGATTACGACAAGCTGGTGGACATGGTTCTTGCCGCGGATAAGACCATCTGCTGGTGGTGATCCCGGCAAGGCGGAAACGCTGACCGTCTCTAAGCCCCTTTCCTCTGGAAAGGGGCTTTTTTTTGTCGGCTAGCGGGCGGCGCGTTCATGCCCGGATCTGTTCCTCGGCAAGCATCCGGTCGAGAAAGCGGAGCAGAAAGTCACGCTGCGCGGGGGTCGCGTAGCTGATGCAGGTGCAATGCAGGTTGGATTCGCTGCGCACCAGCAATTCGCAGGAGAGGCTCTCCCGGCCGGGGTGCTTGTTCAGTTCAATGGCGAAGTAAAACGGTCCGCACGCCTCCTGATGCCCCTGCTGCGCCTCGCCCAGCAGGTCGTCGCTCAGCCGCAGCCAGAACATGCCGTCCATCCCGGCTGGTTGTGCCGTTCGTTTCAGGTAGTTGTCGATATTGGCGCACTCTTCCGGGGTCAGGTCGTCGATGACAAGCTGTCGCATGCTGGTTCTCCTCATTCGATTGGCTCTGCGGGCGCGCCGGGGTTGGCTGCGCGCGCGGATGAACGTGCTCGTTTCCGGATGGAAACTACCCAAATCGGCCGGGCAAGGCGAGCTTTTTCTTGTCGGCCCGCCGGTCGGCCGCGCATGTTTGCGTTGCCGCGCCAAATCGGGTTTGACATCCCGGTTGCGCCCCATTATCCTTTGTCCATTCGGTGTTCCAGGTTCATGAACTCAAGCAAAGGAATCGTCCATGGTTGCAAACTGTCTTTTCTGTAAGATCGCCAAGGGAGAAATCCCGGTCGATAAACTGTTCGAGGATGACGATCTTGTCGCCTTCCGGGATATCGCCCCGCAGGCGCCGTTGCATTTCCTGGTCATCCCCAAGCGGCATCTGGCCGGCCCCAACGGCATGGTTGGCGGCGACGAGTTCCTGATCGGCAAGATCATGGCCGCCGGCGCCCGTCTCGCCCGGGAAAACGGCGTGGAGAGTTTTCGCTTTGTCGTCAATGAAGGCGCGGAGGCGGGGCAGACGGTGTTTCACTTCCATCTGCATGTTCTGGGTGGGCGGGCCATGGCCTGGCCGCCGGGCTGATTACGGGCAAATGACTTTAACGAAAAGGGCGGGATGAGCCAATGCCTCCGGTGGTGACATTTGTCGGCAAGCCCGACAGCGGCAAAACAACCCTGCTTGAGAGGTTGATTCCGATATTGAACCGGCGCGGCTGTCGGGTGGGGACCATCAAGCATCACGTGCACCGGTTCGAGATGGACAAGCCCGGCAAGGATACCTTTCGCCACAAACAGGCCGGGGCGCGGGTGGTGGCGCTCTCCTCGCCGACCGGCCTGGGGGTGATCAGCGATACCGACGGCGATTCCGACGTGGAGTATCTGGCCGCGCGCTATTTCGGCGACGTCGATCTGGTGATAGCCGAGGGGTATAAGCGGCTTGCCCTGCCCAAGGTCGAGGTGTATCGTTCCGCCCTGCACCCGGAGCCGCT
>DHYT01000093.1:5934-15904 GCA_002415465.1 Desulfobulbaceae bacterium UBA5123 | reverse complement strand
CACCAACGAGGGCGGCACCCATCTCTCCGCCTTCCGGGAAGGCATCTTGAAGGGGGTCAACGAGTTCTCGGGCAAGAAGTTCAACGGCGAGGATGTCCGCGACGGGGTGGTGGGGACGGTGGCGGTAAAGATCAAGGACCCGATCTTCGAGTCGCAGACCAAGAACAAGCTGGGCAACGCCGATATCCGGGCCTGGATCGTCAACGCGGTCAAGGACCAGGTTGCCGATTACCTCTACAAGAATACCGAGGTGGCCGAGGTGATGCTGGCCAAGATCCAGCAGAGCGCCAAGATCAGGAAGGATCTCCAGCATGTCCGCAAGGAGGCCAAGGCCAAGGCCAAGAAGGTGGCGCTGAAGATCCCGCAGCTGAAAGACTGCAAATACCATCCCCGGCCCGGCCAGCCCTCGCCCGAGGGGCGCGAGAACATGATCTTCCTCACCGAGGGGCAATCGGCCTCCGGCTCCATCGTCAGCTCCCGCGATCCCATGACCCAGGCGGTTTTCTCGCTGAAGGGCAAGCCGATGAACGTCTTCGGCCAGCAGCTGGCGCTGCTCTACAAGAACGAGGAGATGTACAACATCATGCGCGCCTTGAACATCGAGGAATCGGTGGGGGGGCTGCGCTACGACAAGATCATCATGGCCACCGACGCCGACGTCGACGGCCTGCATATCCGCAACCTGATCCTCACCTTCTTCCTCCACTATTTCGAAAGCGTCATCAAGCGCGGCCACATCTACATCCTCGAAACCCCGCTGTTCCGGGTGCGGACCAAGGGGGAAACCGTTTACTGCTACTCCGAGAAGGAGCGGCAGGCGGCGGAAAAACGGCTGGCCGGCAAGGGGCAGAAGCGGATGCAGGTGGAGGTGACCCGTTTCAAGGGCCTGGGCGAGATCTCGCCGCCGGAGTTCAAGCAGTTCATCGGCAAGGACATGCGGCTGATGCAGGTTTCCATCGACCGGTTGAGCGAGGTGCCCATGCTGCTTGAGTTCTACATGGGCAAGAACACCCCGGACCGCAAACAGTACATCATGGACCACCTGGTCTGATCATCAGCCGCGCGTTGGACGCCTGAATTATGGAAACGACTCAATACAGCAAGCTGCACAAGCTCTTCGACACCAACTTCATCGATTACACCTCCTATGTGATCAAGGAGCGGGCGATCCCCGACGTCGCCGACGGCCTCAAGCCCGTGCAGCGCCGCATCCTCCAGACCCTGCACAACATGGACGACGGCCGTTACCACAAGGTGGCCAACGTGGTGGGGGAGTCGATGAAGCTCCATCCCCACGGCGACGCCTCCATCTTCGCGGCCCTGGTCAACCTGGCCAACAAGGAGCTGCTCATCGACCGGCAGGGCAACTTCGGCAACATCTATACCGGCGACCAGGCCTCGGCGGCCCGCTATATCGAGTGCCGGTTGACCCCGCTGGCCCGCGAGACCATGTTCAACAAGGACCTCACCGAGTACGTGGAGTCCTACGACGGCCGGATGCGCGAGCCGGTAACCCTGCCGGCCAAGATCCCCATGCTGCTGCTCCTGGGCGCCGAGGGGATCGCGGTGGGGATGGCCACCAAGATCATGCCCCATAACTTCGTGGAGCTTCTCGAGGCCCAGAAGAAGATCCTCCGCGACGAGCCCTTCGAGATCTTTCCGGACTTCCCCAAGGGCGGCCTCCTCGACGTCAACGGCTACGACCGCGGCAACGGCCGGATCAAGTGCCGGGCCCGCATCGAGGAGCGGGACGAGAAGACCATCGTCATCCGGGAGATCCCGCACACCACCACCACCGAATCGCTGAGCGAGTCCATTGAAAAGGCGGCCCGTGGCGGCAAGATCAAGATCCTCTCCATCAACGACTACACCGCCGAAAACGTCGAGATCGAGATCAAGCTGGCCCGCGGGGTGTACGCCAAGGACACCATCAAGGCCCTCTACGCCTTTTCCGACTGCGAGGTGCCGATCACCCCGAGCCTCACCGTCATCAAGGACGGCCGGCCCGAGGTGATGGACGTTGACGAGGTGCTGCGCTATAACACCGACAAGCTGGTAGGCGACCTTGAAAAGGAGTTGAACATCGAGCTCGGCCGCCTGAACGACCGGTTGCACGCGGCCCTGCTCGAGCAGATCTTCATCGAGGAGCGGATATATAAGGGGATCGAGGAATGTTCTTCTTTCGAGCTGGTGATCAGCGCGGTGGATGAAGGGTTGAGGCCCTTCATCGATCAGCTGTTGCGGCCGATAGAGCAGAGCGACATCGAGCGCCTGCTGGAGATCCGCATCAAGCGCATCTCCCGCTATGATATCGACAAGAAGAAGAAGGAGATCAAGGATCTGCGCGTCGCGATCAAGAAGGTCACCACCGACCTCAAGGACATGGTGGGCTTCACCATCGGCTATATTGACGGGCTCATCGGCAAGTACGGCCATCTCTACCCGCGTCGCACCGAGTTGACCGAGTTCAGCGAGGTCGAGGCGCGCAAGGTGGCGTTGTCCAACCTCACCGTCGGCTACGATCCGGAAACCGGCTTCCTCGGCACCATGATCAAGGGCGAAGGGGGGTTCTCCTTTGCCTGCTCCGAGTACGACAAGACCCTGCTCATCTTCAAGAATGGCCTCTACAAGGTGATCAACGTCATCGACAAGCTGTTTGTCGGCCACGATGTGATCTGGTGCGGCAAGGCCGGGGACAAGACCGTCTTCAACATCATTTACCGCGACGGCGGCCAGAACCTCTCCTACGTCAAGCGGTTCAAGTCGCCCAAGTTCATCCTCGACAAGGAGTACCGGCTCTTCGACGAGCATGCCAAGTCGGAGATCCAGTATCTGGGCACCGACGAACAGGGGGCGATCCGCGTCAATCTGGTTCCCAACAAGCGGTCCAAGAGCAATACGGTGGAGTTTGTCTTTGCCGAGTTCCTGATCAAGGGGGTTGCCGCCATCGGCAAGCGGATATCCTCACGCGCGGTGCGGAAGATCACCGAGATCGTGCGGAAAAGCGCGGTGGGGGAATCCGAACCGCCGCAGCCGTCACTGTTCCCGCCCGCGGCAAAGGATGACCCCGAGTCGGACTGACAGTCGTCTCAGGAAAAATCTGAGCCCATCCTCGCTCTTGCAGCGGGAAACGCGGCTGCGGTTATTGTTTCACCCGGCCGCCGCCAGGTTTTTCCCGCCATTCGCCGCCGTGATCCGCTGCAACGCCGCCAAAAACTCCGTGGGGTCAAAGGGCTTGGTGATATAGTCATCCATGCCCGCGTTGAGGCATTTGTCCCGGTCGCCGGCCATGGCGTTGGCGGTCATGGCAACAATCACCATGTGGCCGCCGTGGATCTTGCTGTTCAACCTCCGGAGCAGCGCCCCGTTTTCCTGAAAATCGCCATCCCTTTCCCGTTCGCAGCGCCTGATCAGGCTCGTTGCGGTAATGCCGTCCATCTGCGGCATCTGGATATCCATGATGACCACGTCAAAGTCCTCGCGGGAGAGAACCTCCAGGGCGGCATAGCCGTCTTCGGCGGTTGTCACCCGATGGCCCTCTTGTTCCAACACGATGCGGGCCAGCTCCTGATTGATGAAGTTATCCTCCACCAGCAGGACCCGCAAGGGGATGGTTTCCGTAACCGGCGCGGCCTTGACGGTCTCGGTCGTTGCCGGAGCGGCGACGGCGGATTGTTCACCCTTTTGCATGGCAACCGTGAAGTGAAAGGATGCGCCGTGGCCGTATTCGCTTTCAACCCAGATCCTGCCGCCCAGGAGTTCGGTGATTTTTTTGCTGATGGCAAGCCCAAGACCGGTTCCGCCGTGCAGACGGGTCACGCTGGAATCAGCCTGGGTGAAGTTGTCGAAGATGCGCTCCTGCATCGCCTTGGCGATGCCGGGGCCGGTGTCGGTGACGGTGAACTGCAGGAAAACCATCCCGTTTTCTTCGCCGGTTTTGACTATCTTGAGGCCGATCTCGCCGGTTTCGATGAACTTGATGGCATTGCCGAACAGATTGATCAGGATTTGGCGCAAGCGGAACTCATCGCCCAGCAGATCATCCGGCACCTCGGCTGAGATCTCGCAATGCAGGCCCACCCCTTTTTCAGAAGCCTTCACCGCAAAGGTTTTCTTGAGAAAATCGCAAACCTTGCGCAGGCTGAAGGGCCGCTCGTCCAGGGTCAGCTGACCGGCCTCGATCTTTGAAAAATCAAGGATNNGTGCGGATTTCATGGCTCATGTTCGCCAGGAATTCACTCTTGGCGCGGCTGGCGTCGTCGGCCTGCATGCGTTCCTTGATCTCGGCCTGCAGCTCGACGTTAATTTTTGAGAGTTCCGCGGTGCGTTCGGCCACGATTTTTTCCAGATTGGCCTGGTTTTTTTCAAGCTCGGACTCAACCTGTTTACGCCGGATTATATCCGCCTGCAGGGTCAGGTTCATGGACCCCAGCGCCTGGGTCTTTTCTTCCACCTGCTGGGTCAGGGTCCTGTTGAAGTTTTCTATCTCCTCGCTGTACGAAGCAAGGCGCTCCTCGAAGAAACGGAAGGCGGTCCCCAATTGATCCACCTCGTCGCCTTCGGCGGCGGTGGCATTGTGGTCGTTGCGCTCGCGGTCATGGCGCGAACGATATTTCTGGCCCAGTTTGTCAATCATGGCCGTGAGCCCGGTCAGCGGATTGATGATGATCCTGATCAGCAGGTAGCAGGCCAGGGCAAAAAGGGCGACGCCGGCCAGGATAAGATAGATATTAAATGTCTTGAGGCGGTCGGCCAGGTAATAGATCGTTTCATTGGGTTGAAAATAAAACAGGGCGAAATCCACGCCATCGACGGTAAATTTCCGGTAGCCGCAAGAAAGTTCGGCCGAGAATTTTTCATCGAGCAAGCCTTGCTGGGAACCCTTGTCATGCAATACCTTCAGGCGGGTTTCGCTTTCAAAACGAGTGAAGTCGCGGCGGGGGGCATCCGCCTGGACAAGAATGTCGCCGCTCGACGCCTGCACCAGCATCAACTTGCCACGGGGCGGCAGAAGCCGTTCGAGAATGGTCTGAACCTCCTGCAATGAAAGCTGGGCCCAGATGATGCCGGATATCTCGCCACTCTGTTTATCCTTGACCGGGATGGAGATATCGAGCACGGGCAGGGGAAACCCTTGTTGCCATGTGATATTGCCCAGAAAGGTCGTGAGTTCAAGCATCGGTTGCTGGTAAATCGGCGACGAAAAAAGGTTGCGACGCTCCTCGGGGTTATGGGCATCGGGGAATTTATTGATTCGCAACCACTCCTCGCCCCGAACATTAACGGCCGAGATGCGAAACAGGGATTCCTCGTTCTGAAGCAGCCCGGACAGGGCGATCCTGGCTTCGGAGGGGCGCTGCTCCGTAGGCGGGGCAACGGCGGCCAGCAGTTGCAGATGGGATTCGCTGACCTGAAGAAACTGACGGATGTCCTCTTCCGCTTGCAGCATGTTGCCGGCGGCTCGCTGCCTGAACATGTCCTCCATGTGGCGGGAGAATGCCGTGCTGCTCAAATAATGATAGAGACCGATTATAAACAGGAACGGCAGCAGGGTCGCGGCAAGTATTTTAACAGAGAGCTTCATGGGCGATTATCGGATGATTTCGGCTTGGGAGGTGACCTCGGCCGGGATATCCAGTCGAAGTTTGCTCGCGGTGCGAAGATTGATAATCATTTTCCCGGAGTAGTAGTAAAGTGGCAACTGGTCGGGGGTGCGACCCTGAAGTAATTTGTCGGCGTATTCGGCGAGTTTGGGAGAAACCTTATCCATGTCAACCACCAGGCCGGCCAGCAGGCCAGCCTGGACATGTCTCTCGAACTGGGCCAGCACCGGGAATCCCAACCGGTTTTGCCACTTGATTATTTCAGCGACGCTTGCGTCATCCACGCCCGGTGAATACAACAGCATGGCGTCATGGCTTTTCTGCAATTCGCGCATCAGCGGGCCGATTTCCGACTTGTTGCCGAACAACCGATAATCAAGCGTCACGTCATGCGGTTCGGCGGTTTGCCGATGGCGGTTGATGGTTTCTTCGAGGTTTGAGCCGGGGCTGCCGATCATGACCACCTTTTTTAATCCTGGTATAAGTTTCTTGGCTGATTGGATAATCGAAACAAAGGAGGCTCGGACGACGCCGGTAAAATTGTGTTTCCGGTCCGCCGGAATGGTGGCGGCGGTTTCCTTGGTCGACACGAAGCAAACCGGGGTTTTCAGGTCCGGCAGATTGATAAAGGATGGCAAGGCACTGCCGTTGGCAAAGATGACATTCGTTTCCGCGGCGAGGCGTTCGGCAATTTCGCGCTGTTTTTGCCGATTATTGCCGGCATCGAGATCGTATTGCTTGACGCTGAGGTTTTTGCCCTGGACGTAGCCGCGCTTGGCAAACTCCTTGAGAAATCGCTTGATGCTGGGTACGGCGGTGTCTTTTGAGATGCCCAAAACATAGTTTCCATGCACCAACGGCATCGTTGCCGCTTCTTGTTCCGCGGCAACGGTGGCCATGCCGACGATCTCCGCCCTGCTTACCACCTCTGCCGGCACCGCGATGCCCAGTTTGCTTGCGGTGGCGAGGTTGACCACATATTCCGGGCTGAAAAATTTAATCGGCAACTGGCTGGGGCTTCGGCCTTGCAGGATTTTGGCCGCATAGTCGGCAAGACAGGGCTTTACCATTTTTTTAGTGATGGCCGGCCCACCGAAAAGGCCCTTTTCCACATCCTGCTTGATGATACTGAGTAACGGCAGCTTGAGTTTATGCTGGCAGGCAATCAGTTCGTCCAGTTCCCCTTCACGGTAGGAGGGCGGGAGAAGCATCACTCCGCCGACGCCCTCGGTCTTGAACGCCTGCATAACCGCCTCGATATCTCCCTTGGCGGCATATTTTTTNNTTTTTTGACCACCAGCTCAAAACCCAACTGTGCGCAGGTCTTCTGGAATCCGGAGGCCAGCATGCTTATGCTCGAGCCATCGAAATGGATCAACCCCATCTTTTTCCGCTGATCCGGGGGCAGCATCTCTACGGCCTGTTGGAAGATTCCCGACTCCGAGCCGATCCGAACCCCGGTGGTGCTGGCCTGGATGGCCGCAGGGACAACCCGTTCCGGACCGGCAAAGTTGATGAAGAGCAAAGGGGATTTGGGTGCAACCTTGTAGATGATCTCAAGGGAGGCGCCGCCGGTAAAGAAGAGATCGCATCTTTCGGCAAGTTCCTGTCGGATTCTCACCCGGCCGGCTTCATCGTGATAATCCTTGAGATCGATATAAACGATCTCAAGGTTCTTGCCGGCCACAAACCCCTTATTCTCAAGCCCTTCCAGGAGCCAGGCGTACGGCGGAGCATCGTGGTTGAGGGGGAACCCCAGGCGGTAAACATGGTCGGGGAGGGCGTAAGAGGGGGGGGCGAATACGGAAAGGCAGAACAGGATAAAGGTTGCAAGCTTCAATAACGGTCGCATAGGTTGATTTCCCGCCGAAGGTAAGGTTGATGACCATGGTTTGAAATCAAGGCGTTTATTTCTCCGCACTGTTCTCATAGGCCTTGATGATCGCGATCTCTTGCGCCGGCACATCCCGATGGCCGCCCACCGTCCTGGTGGCGGTGGCGGCAATCTTGTCTACCACCTCCATCCCTGCCACCACCCGGCCGAATACCGCGTAGCCGAAGCGGGCCGGATCATTGCCCTGGTGATCGAGGGCGGGGTTGTCGGAAAGGTTGATGAAAAACTGGCTGGTGGCGCTGTTGACGAGATACGTGCGGGCCATGGACAAGGTTCCCCGTTTGTTGACAAGGCCATTGCCCGCTTCGTTGTCAATGGCCGGGTGGGTCGGTTGCCGAGGCGTCATGCCGGTTGTAAAACCACCGCCCTGGACCACAAATCCGTTGATCACCCGGTGGAAAAGAAGGCTGTCGTAAAAGGACTCCCGCACATACCGGCGGAAATTTGCTACGGTCACCGGGGCCTTGTCGGCATACAGTTCAATGACGATCTTGCCGAGGGTGGTCTCCAGCGTCACGGTCGGGGAATCGTCGACAGGCTGGGCAGGCGCGCCCGGATTGGCCTGGGCGGCAATGGGGAAGATGAGCAGGAGGGCGAAAAAGACGGTACGCAGCATGTTTAGGCTCCAAATATAAAATTGAGATGCATTCTTTATTAAACCAACAACAACCGTGCGGCCGAAGTTTTTTTGAAATTTAATATTACCCCATTCGGTGCGGTTTGGGAGCAGTTTTTACGGTCGGCAAAGAGGGGGCAAGGCGTCCGACACTTGCATTTTTACGTGTATTCAGCTATAAAGACGAACCTCGCCGAATGGATGCCGAAAATCGATTCGCGACAGGCGAAGCGGCAAGCCCGGTTCCGCCGGCGGGGAAGAAATATGGGAAGCCGGGTGGCGTGCAGGCTTGGCGTCAATCTGAGCGACTCATAGCTGATTTGTTTGTGTGATTTTTTGTGAACTGCTATTATCTACGGAAGGATTTCGGTGCGGATTGAGTATTTCCCTTTGCCGGCAACGCAGGCAAAAAAACGAGAATGAGGTCATCCATGGATTCTCGCGAAACCGATTTTGTTAAAGCCATGAACAACGCATGCCAGACGGGTTTCACCGCCAGCGGCGACCTGACGCTCTACAAACGGATGGTAATGGCATTTTTTGTCCTTGCCGGTTTGATGTTTTCCGTTTCCCTGCTGATTTCGCAATCAGATTCGAACAATCTCTCGCAAAGCGCCGCCGTCGGCAGCGAAGGCGGCGCGGATCAACAGGCCAGGCCGCCGCTCTTCGTGCCGAAGTCCTGCGAGACCCTCTCCGTTGCCTCCAGCGAGGATCTGATCAATAAGCTGCAGGTGTACGATCTCTGGGAAAACCCCCTTCCGAACGCGGTGCCGCCGGTGATACTCGATCGCTATCCTGAAGGCATCGATCAACTCCCCATCGAAGAGAAGAAAAAAGCGTTTCTCCATACCCTGTTGCCCATTGCCTTGGTCGCGCTATCGGAAGTCGCCGAGGAGCGGCGGCAACTCATGCATGTGCTGGACAAGTATAAAACGCCCCCGGAGGAATTCAGTTCGGAAGAGGAGGACGACACCACCTGGAAGAAGCCTCTCAAATCCTCCGAGAGGAAATTCATTGCCAATCTGACCCAGAAATACCGGACCACCTCGGTGACCGGCCTGCTGAGCCGGGTAAAAACCGTGCCGGTGAGTCTGATCCTGGCGCAAGGGGCCATTGAATCCTCGTGGGGCAGTTCCCGTTTTGCCAATCAGGGGAACAACCTGTTCGGAATCTGGACATGGGGAACCGACGGCATCATGCCCACCGAGAGGGAGGAGGGGAAGAGCCATATGGTCGCCGCCTATGACTCCCTGCTCGATTCGGTGCGAGCCTATATCTTGATGCTGAACCGGGTTACCGCTTACTCCCAGCTTCGCGCCATCCGCAAGAAAACCAGCGACCCGGTGGCGTTGGCCGCAGGCCTCCTCAACTATTCCGAACGCGGTGGGGTGTATGTTTCGGACATCGGCCGGATCATCGAGTACAACAACCTTCGCGATTTTGATTCCTATGGCCTGGCGCGATCCTCGGTGAAGACAACACGAACCGATTCGATCTTTACGATGGCCGGGATCAGTTCCGGTCTCGGCAAGTTCTTCTCCAACTGACCCAGGTTTTATTGAGGAAGTCAGCCACACGGTTCTTCTTCATGGCCCTTCGATACGTACTCCTCTTCCTCGTTTTGGCTCTTCTCGGCCCCGGACCGGCCTTTGCCGATCTGCATGTCCTTATCTATCACCGCTTCGGCGAGGATCGCTACCCCACCACCAATGTCGGCATGGAATCCTTCCGTGCCCAGATGGCGTACCTCAAAAAAAACGGCTACCAGGTGGTCTCCCTTGCCTCGGTTGCCGCCGCCCTGCATGAAAAGCGGCCCCTGCCCGACCGGGCGGTGGTGATCACCATCGACGACGGCTA
>DHYT01000093.1:0-5854 GCA_002415465.1 Desulfobulbaceae bacterium UBA5123 | reverse complement strand
TCCAGGATCACGGCTATGCCCATCACCGGTTTGCCGACTGGCCGGCGAAGATGGATGAAAACCGCTACCGGCAATGGATTGGCGATGATCTGCGTAAAAGTGCCGAGATCCTCGCCGTGCGCATGGGCGCAAGGCCCAAATGTCTTGCCATTCCTTACGGAGAATACAACCGGATCGTGCTTGAGGAGGCGATCAAGGTAGGCTACGAGGCGGTCCTGACCCAGGATCCGGGCGTGGTCGGGTCGGCGACAAGTCGTTTCCAGATCCCCCGTGAACCCATACTCGGCAACGAATGGAGCACCATGGATCATTTCAAGATGGTCCTGGCCCGCAAGGATCTTCCCTTGCGGGAGCACCAGCCGCCCCTTGAGCCGCTTCGCGGCGACAAGCCGGTGCGTCTCTCCGCCCGACTTACGGACCCCCAACAGTACGATCCTGACAGCCTGTCCATCTATGTCACCGAATTGGGCTGGCTGCCGGTTACCCTGAACGGCGATACCTTGACCACCGATCGACCGGTCAGCCTGCGGCGCCGCTTGAACAGGGTGGCGGTGAAAGGGAAGGGGCGGGCGGACGGGCGGACCGCGATCCGCTTCTGGATGCTGGTGAGACCGGATGGGCCATGAGGTGTTTTTTGTTCTCGGCGGCGCGGTTTTTTTGTTACGCTGTTTCTTGGTGACGAAGCCACTGACGCCGCTGCGTTATTATAATGGGATGGGAACCAGGAGGGGTTGATTTGGAAACGGATAAACATTGCTCGGCCACCGACATCCTGAATCTGGCGACCGGTTATTGGCAATCCTGCGCCCTCCATACAGCCGTCAAGCTGGATATCTTTACCGTGCTGACCCATGAATGCGAATGCCGCTCTCCCGCCGAGGTCGCCTCGCTGTTGGAATGTGATCGGCGTGGCATGGGCGTCCTGCTTGACGCCCTCGCCGCCATGGGGCTGCTTGAGAAAAACGGCAACTGTTACAACGTGCGCAAAAGCGTCAAACGTTTTCTGGTAACCGGCTCTTCGGAATACCTTGGCAACATCATCATGCACCACCATCATCTGGTGGACGGTTGGGCGCAGCTTGACCAGGCGGTGCGATCAGGTCAGCCGGTTGCCAAGCGCAGTCACGGCGAAGAGCAGGAGCGCGCGAGTTTTCAGCTCGGCATGTTCAACCTGGCGATGGCGATCGCGCCGAAGGTTGCCGAGCAGATCGATCTGCAAGGGCGTCGTCATCTTCTTGATCTGGGTGGCGGGCCCGGCACCTACGCGATCCATTTTTGCCAAGTTAATCCGGGGCTGCGAGCCACCATCGTCGACCGTCCCATGACCCATAATTTCGCCGACAAGGCGATTCATTTTTTTGGACTTCAGGACAGGATCGATTTCCTGGGTGGAGATTTCACAAGTGCCGCGATCAAGGGCGAGTATGACGTGGCCTGGCTGTCGCAGGTGCTGCACGGATACGGCCCGGAGGAATGCCGGCGGATTATCGCCGGCGCGGTCGAGTCGCTCTCGCCGGGCGGCCTGATCATGGTTCATGAATTCTTCTTGAACAAGACCAAGGACGGCCCGCTGTTCCCGGCCCTGTTTTCGCTCAATATGCTCATCAACAATCCCGGCGGCCGTTCGTACTCCGAGGATGAAATCTCCGCCATGCTGACCGAGAACGGCGTTAGGAATCTCAAGCGCCTGCCCTTTGTCGGCCCCAATGATTCCTATGTCCTCTGCGGCACGGTGTCGTGAGCGATTGAACCACAACCACATGATGGGTAACAGCAATGGGACTCATGGAATTTTTCACTGCGGTGCCGACCATCCCTGCCGAGGAGGTCAAGCGGCTGCTCGATGAAAAGGGGCCGGAGCATTACAATCTGATTGACGTCCGTCAGCCAGGGGAATATGCCGAGCATCATCTGGCCGGAGCGCGGTTGATTCCGCTCGCGGAACTGAAAGACCGCATCAGCGAAATCGATCCGGCCAAGCCGACCATCGCCTACTGACGGTCCGGGGTGCGCAGCCGGTCGGCTGCAACACTGCTTCTGGATGCCGGCATTCCCGAGGTGTTCAGCATGGAAGGGGGGATCAATGCCTGGCGAGGGGAAGTGGCGGCCGGCGCGCCCGAGGCGGGCATGGCGTACTTTGCCGCCGCCGACTCACTGGAGACGTTGGTTGTCCTGGCTTGGGGGTTGGAAGAGGGGTCGCGGCTTTTTTATCAGGGCGTTGCCGACCGCTTTGCCGACACGCCGGCCGCCATCGATCTGTTCAAGGAGTTGGCAGGCGCCGAAATCCGTCACAAGCAGTATCTCCTGGATGCCTATCGGGCGGCCGCGGCTGCGGAGCCCGATTTCGAGCGGCATCGGCTGCGGCTGGGCGGGGCGCTTGCCGGAGAGATCATGGAAGGGGGCATCCCGGTGGCCATGGGCCTTGCCTGGGCCGGGGAGAGGAGCGCCGGGGAGATACTCGATTTCGCCATGGCCCTGGAGGTGAACGCCTATGATCTTTATATCAAGATGGAGCGCCGGATAGCAGACGAAAAGGGCAAAAAGATATTCAGAACCCTGGCCAACGAGGAGCAGCTCCATCTGCGGCGGCTTGCGGCGCTTCGCGAGACGCCGGCCTGATGCGCGGCGCTTCGCGGCAGCCGGGTGTCGTGCCTCGTTTGACGCAGGTGTCCCACCGCTTCACCATGGCGCTCCTGGTCGCCTTCTGGCTGCTCTTTGCGCAGGCTGGCATCCTGCGGGCCGGGTCCTTGGTCATCAACAGCGAGAACGATTTTTTCGGCAGCGCCGGCACCGATCGCTATTACACCAACGGCGTCAAGGTTACGTGGATTCCCGAGCAGCCACCCCGCTGGGCCGACCAGCTTGGCGACAGGTTCTGCGCATGGGAGGGCAGGACTGCCGCCAAGCGCAAGGTCGCCTTTTCCTTCGGCCAGAACATCTATACCCCCCGCGACATAGAACGACCCGAACTGATCACCGATGACCGACCGTATGCGGGTTGGCTCTATGCAGGGGTTGGCATGCATGACCGTTCCGCCCGCCGGCTTGACACCATCGAGGTGATCCTCGGCATGGTCGGGCCGCAGTCCTATGCCCGTGAGGTGCAGACCTGGTGGCATGAGCAGGTGATCGGCCTCAACAACACCAGGGAGCCACGGGGCTGGGACAACCAGCTGGCCAACGAATTCGGGGCGGTGCTGCTTCGGGAAAGAAAATGGCGGATTTACGAACACCGCTGGCAGAACGGGTTCGGGCTAGACTGCATCACCCATCTGGGCTTGGCGTTCGGCAACATTTACACCTATGCCGGCAGCGGCGGGGAAGTGCGCTGGGGCTTTGGTCTGCCCGATGATTTCGGCACCTCCCACAGCCGGCCGGCCGGTGACGCCAGCGGACTCACCGCCTCGGAGTGGCGGTATCCGGAGACCCCTCTCGCCGTGCATTTTTTCATCAGGGCCGACGGCCGCGGGGTGGCCCGGAATATCTTTCTTGACGGCAACACCTTCGCGGACAGCCACAGCGTTGACCGCAAGCTTTTTGTCGGCGACCTCTCCGCCGGCCTCAACCTCACCATCTGCCGCGGCATGAATCTCACCTATACCCATGTCTACCAGACCAGGGAATTCGACCAACAGGATCTGGCGCACATCTACGGATCGTTGAGCCTGTCGATAACCTACTGAAATGAGGGGTGGGGAGGGGCGGCTAGCGGTGCAGGGAAAAGATGTCTTTCAGGATTCGGTTCGGAACCGTCACCCCGTATTCCTTTTCGAGCCTGGCTTCCGCCTCGGCCACGGTGGCGGGCGGTTGCTCCAGCCGTTGCAGGAAGGCGCCGATATCCTCGATGACCGCCCAGGGATAGATGATCCAATGCCATTCGATGATCCGTTCGGCATAGAAATCGGGGATGACGCTTGAGCCTTCCTTGTGGAGCAGCAGGGCGCTCTTGACCTCGGCCGCGCCTTCGGCCAGCAGGTAGGGGACCGCCTTGGCAAGGGTGTCGCCGGTGTCGCTGACGTCGTCAACCAGCAGGACCCGCATGCCGGTTATGTCAAGGCCAAGGCCGGAGGTGATGCGCGTTTCCGCCTGTTTGTCGGCCCCGGCCTTGTAGTGCTCGATACGAAAGCCGGTCAGGTTGCCGATCTCAAGGAAGTCGCAGAGCACCCTGGCCGGCACATAGCCGCCGCGGGCGATGGCGACGATCAGGTCCGGCCGGTACCCGGCTTCGCGGATCGATGCCGCCAGATGTCGACACATCCGGTAAACCCGCTCCCAGGTAATCAGTTCACAGCGCAAATCCTTTTTTGCTCTCATGACCGTTCCCTTGTCTTGAAGGTTTCGCTTCCTCACCTCGTTCTATCACCGGCTGGTTGAAAACTCAAGGAGCCGTCCCATAATCGTCGCCACAATTTTTGACTTGGTTCCGGTCGTTACCCTATACTTGAGACTGCGCCGACGTTGACCGTTGGCGACCATGCGGGAGGTTTCGCCATGCCACACGCCCATGCCGACCGGGTTTCGAGAATGCTCAGGGATATCGACATGGAGTATTCCCTTACCCGTGGCTATACGGGGCGGAACAGGATGCCCACTCGCATCCGTGAAAGCCTGGCGCAGGTCCCCAGGCATGAATTCGTACCTCCCGATCTGCGCGCCGCAGCCTACGAAAACCATCCCCTCCCCATCGGCCAGGGGCAGACCATTTCCCAGCCCTTTATCGTTGCCCTGATGACCGATCTGCTCAATCCGGCAGACGACCACCGAATCCTTGAGGTCGGTTGCGGGTGCGGTTATCAGGCCGCCGTTCTCTCCATGCTGGCGAAGGAGGTTTACAGCGCCGAGATCATCACGACCCTCGCCGTTGCGGCCAGGGATCGGTTGCGGCGGCTCGGCTACGGGAATATCACGGTTGAGGCGATGGACGGGTATTACGGCTGGCCGGAGCATGCCCCCTATGACGGCATCATCGTCACCGCCGCCTCGGTGTCGGTGCCGCAACCACTGGTGCGGCAACTCAGGCCGGGCGGCAGGCTGGTGCTGCCGGTGGGGCCGCCGGCTGGCTTTCAGCAACTGGTGACGGTTACCAAGGGGGAGGGCGGGGCCGTGCATACCGAGGTGATTCTCGGGGTCGCCTTTGTCCCGCTCACCGGCTTTCACGGGGAGGAGCCGGAGAGGTAGCCCCGCCCTCCATTTTCTTGCCGGGGAGGATGGGGTCGAGGATGGTAAATGGAAGCAGTACGGCGTCCTTGACGATATTGATCAGCCCTTCACCGATGGCCGCCGGCGCCAGTGGGACGACATTGGGGTTGGTGATAGGGCCGGTCACCTTGACCGGAATGGTGACGAGGGTGGCGTTCTTGCCGCCGATTACCCGTCCCAGGAGGGGGATGTTGCTGACGATGGCATCGAGGGTTTTGAATGGCGCGATCAAAACGGTAACGTCGGTTTCGTAGGAGGCAAGGTCCATCTTCCCTCTCGCGAACAGGTTGAGTCCCTTGCCCTTGACAACCGCCTTGTTGATGATGAGCTGGTTATCCTTGATTTCGGCCTCGAAATCCAGTTTGGAGTATGGAAATCCTTCCTTGTCGAGAGAGGGAAGCCCATCCGAAGAAAAGAGATCGGTGAGGTTGACGACGCTGAATATCTTCGAGAGCAGGGTCATGCGCAGAATCCGCCCTTGATCGGAATGGACGGCCACCCCTCCGCTCTGCCATTTTTTCGGGGCTCCGTGGATCTCGCCGGAAACCGTGAAGGCCCCTTCAATGAGATCCTGCTTGAGGCCAAGGCAGGTCAATACATTCTGAAAAAGCGGCTGCGGATCGCATTTGGTGGCTACCTTGAAGGATGCGTCCTT
>DHYT01000239.1 GCA_002415465.1 Desulfobulbaceae bacterium UBA5123 | reverse complement strand
TCGGCCGGGAGCAGCAGGTCGATGATGATCGCCAGGTAACCGTTCGGTGCGTCGGCGATCGCGGCCGCGCCGGCGCCGGCCGTGGCGACGGTCTCGACCTGAAAGCCTTCGTCGCGGAGGATTTCCGCCGCCTCCTCGATATGGGAGGGGGTGCTGTCGATCCAGAGTATCTTGTTGCTTTGCATCGTTTGTTCGCCTGACCTGCCGTAGGGGTTTGCAAGTTTTTCAGTTTATCGACATTTCTGATCATTTCCGCAAGTATTTTTAACGCAACGCCCGCCGGCCGCGCCGCGAAACCCTTAAAACCCCTATCTTGCGACGGCGGCAAGCAGGAGGGTGGCGTGTTCGCCGGCGACAAAGGGCGTCAGGCCGTAGTCGCCATAGCAGGCGNNTGAGGATCTCCTTGATCACCTTGGAGCCGTCGGTCCGGTCGAAAATCATGAATTGAAACTGCTTCTTTTGGGCGAGCTCGGCATGGGCGCGGGCCGGTACAAAGAGCTGCATGAGCAGCCGTCCGCCTTCGGCGAGCAGCGGCCGGATCTGTTCGAGGCAGCGGTCGACCTCGCCGGCGCGGGTGAGCAGGTTCATGGTGTGGTAGGGGATCACCACCGCGTCGAACCGGCAGCCGAGCCCGATCCTGTTCATATCCATGCAGCAGTAGCGTGGGTTGGCGGTGTCGGCATCCTGCGTGGCCACCGCCCGCCGCAGCATGGAAAGGGAAAGATCGATGCCGGTCACCTGGTATGCCGCGGCGGCCAAGGCGCGGCCCAGCCGCCCGGTGCCGCAGCCGAGTTCAAGAACCGTGGCCGGGCTGCCGGGCAGATGTTTGCGGTAGAAAGGCAGGTCGTCGCGGAAGCCGGCCAGCTCCAGTTCGTAAAAATATGTATAGCGGTCGTGGAGGTAAATGGTGTCTTGTTGGATATCAAAGCCCATGTTGAGTCACTCTGTGGTTCGTGGCGCGTGCCGATGAAGAGTCGGCGGCAAGGATACCAGATTTCAATCCGAATGAAAACGGCGGGGGCATGATCGTCCTGGAGGCTGTGTGACCAAGATCAGAAAAAGGGCCTTCGCCAACCGGATCGTCGAGTACCTGAACGATGCCGATTCCTTCAGCGAAGGGAGGTTCGACGCCTCGCTCTTCTCGGTGGTCAAGGAGCCGCGGGCGGGCGGAGCGGCGGATGGGGCTGGCTCGCGGCAGGTCGAGCTGATCCAGGGGCTGCGGTTCGGGGCGCATATCGAACTGGTGATGCTGCTGCTCGCCCATGCCTTTCAGGGCCTCGGCGACCGGACCACCATCAAGGCCTATGCCGAGGCCATGGCCGGGGCGATGCAGTCCTTTGCCGAGCCCATTGCCAATGGCTCCCTGACCTGTTTTCCCGACCCGACCTTCCTCATGCACGGGCTTGGCCGGGCAACGCTTGCCGACATTGTCCGCCGTTTTGAGAATAACGGCCGCATCATCCATGAAACCCTGGCGCGGCGGGACGATTTTATCGACAGCCATGGCCGGGCGCTCAATCTGGGGCACGGGGTCAAGATGCTGATGGAGGAAGGGGCCGCCGAGGACAGCTTCGGCATCTGCGGCTATCTGGTCCGGGAGGATGAGGAAGAGCCGCACGGCACCGACATCAGCTATATCGCCAAGACCAGTTTTTTTCTCGATGCCACGAAAGGCGAGTTGTTCGTCATCTCCTTGCAGGGGCAGCGGGTGCTCTCCGCGCAGAAGGAGCGGAGCCGGGATTTTGCCCGGCTTGCCGCCCGGCTGGCGATGGACCCCAGGGCCTTCGTGTTGCGCAAGGTCTGCGAGGTCGCTCGGAGCGAGGGCTATCGGCGGGTGAGGGTGGTTCGCCCCGATCAGCATCCCATGTTTCTGGATCGGCATCGCGGGTTCATGGCCCGCTATGAGCCGGTTATCCATCAGGCCGGGATCGGCGAGGAAAACGGCTGTTACCTTGAGGCGCGCCTGTAGGCGTGGCGACGGCGGCCTGATTCAGGCCAGATCCTTGAAATCGCGGCGGATCCGTTCGAGATCGCGGCGATACCTTTCCGCGTCGCCATATTCAAGGAATTTATGATAGCGGCTGTGGATGCGGGCGACCTTGCGGGCGTGCTTGATCGGGCACCAGTACTGCTCGGTGCGGGCGGCGATCTCCTGGATGTAGCTGGTCATGCCGTTGAAGTAGCCGCAGTAGACGCAGTTCAGTTTCTCAATGGGGTTCAGGTAACGCAAGGCGTGGCGGTCGATGACCACATGTCGGCCGCGGTTGACCTTGGGGATGCCGTATACCGGGAAGCAGATCGCCTGGTAGAGGGTGGCGGTGAGGTCCATGCACAGGGCCGGCAGCAGGCAGAACCAGATCACCGGCGCGGTCAGGAGGTTGAGGATCGCGGTTTCGCGCAGGTAGTGACGGAGCGTCTGGGCCAATCGCCGGTGGCGGCGTTTCGCTTCTTCCTCGAAACAGATCTTGCGGCCGCGGATCTTGTAGAAAAATTCCTCCTCCTTCTTCTGTATCTCCCGAGAGAGTTCCTCCTCAAGCCTTTTAATTCGTTCAAGCAGTTCCTGCAGGCGGTTATCCATGCGATTCTCTCTGGCTGAGGTTTGGCGGTGAGGTGCGGGAGGGGCAGGTAGTACCTTAGCAGGCCGCATCGCAAAGGCAAGGAATTATCGCGGTGTTTGTTGTTGTGGCCCCGGCCGGGGAGGGGTTGGATGCATTCCGGGGAAATGTTAGTGGTAATTAGGTATTTTTACGGGTTGATATAAACGCTATGGCAGGTGTATATTCAAAAAAGCAATGTGGATTAATTTTTGTAAACATTAGTGTAAATAGCAATATAGCATTACGAACCAGGGGGCGGGGCGGCGAATCGTGGTGATTTGACTGTTGGCGCGCTGTAATTTTGAAATAAATCCGTGAGTGTGCGCGTGGTGCGAGTTTCCTTTACCGGCAAGGTCCTGGTCGCTTTTTTTATCTCTTTTGCGGCGTTTGCCGCCGTCGCCCTGTTGGTGGCGAGCTGGGTGATCAACAGCGAAA
This sequence comes from Desulfobulbaceae bacterium UBA5123, assembly GCA_002415465.1. GTDB lineage: Bacteria > Desulfobacterota > Desulfobulbia > Desulfobulbales > UBA5123 > UBA5123. Next base: position 988 of record DHYT01000239.1, on the reverse strand, counting down.
CCGGTGTCGTTTTCAATGAAAAATTACCGGCCCTCTTCAGTGAACAGATGGAAGGGTTGGGTAACAGCATCCGCAGCGATGTGCAGCGGAATCTGCGGGAAAGCCATCAGGAGATGGCGCAGAGCTTCGAGAAGCGGATGAACGAGTCGGCGCGGGGTATCGCCGACAGCGCCCTGACGCTCATGGAGGGGTTTGATGTCGATGGGGTGCGTCGCCTGGCCGAGCAGCGAATGGTTGGCGACAAGGATGTTGTGCATGTTGTCATCTACACCAACCGGGAGTTGAGCGAGTCGGTCGAGGCGGGGGAGAAGAGAAGCGAGGGGGTCTTTGTCGTCACGGCGGAAAAGGGCTCCGGTTTTGCCTTCGTCAAGGTTGAATTGACCGTCCTAGAGGATGTGTTGGCGGCGATGCAGAAGGAAGAGAAGGAAAGCAACGAGCGCCTGGCGGAGATCGTCAGCGAGGCCAAGGCGGCGGTGGTGGCCCGGCTGGACAGCGGCAGCGCCATCCTCAAGCGTGGGATATTCGTCAAGCTGCTGACCAGGCTGGGCGCGGCGATTTTGCTGGTCGGGGTGGTGGCTGGGGTGCTGTTGACCATCTTCATGACCTCGCGTTTTTCGCGGCCGATGAACACGGTTATGGAAGAACTGCTCGCCGGCGGCGCCAGGCTCTCGGCGTCGGCGCAACGGGTGGCTGAGGCGAGCGACGTGGTCAACGGCGGCGTCGCCGGCCAGGGCGCCGCCCTGGAAGAGACCGCCAGTGCCCTGGAGCAGATGCGGGCGATGACCGACCGTAACAGCGCCAATACCAGCGAGGCGGATCAGCTCATGAAGAGGACGGCCTCGGTGGTCGTTGAGGCGAATGCCTCCATGCGGCAGCTGATCGGCTCCATGGATGAGATTTCCGAGGCCAGCGAGGAGATTTCCAAGATCATCAAGGATATCGATGAAATCGCCTTCCAGACCAACCTGCTCGCCTTGAACGCGGCGGT
>DHYT01000081.1:14108-17148 GCA_002415465.1 Desulfobulbaceae bacterium UBA5123 | reverse complement strand
CTTAGTTTTTCTACAAACTCGTTATGTGTGAAAACGAAAATGAAAATTACACTATCCCCAGCATATAAATTTGGTTTGATAACAGTTGTGGTGATAGTTTTTTGCCAACTATTCATTTTTTCCTGGTTCCTGTCGCAATAAGATTTGCAGCCTCAGATATACATCCACTATTAAAACTCTTTCTTGGTATTGTTCATTTCTTTGCTATCATCGGGCTCTTCGCCTATGCAAATGCTTTCAGGCCATGGGTGCCAGGGAAAAGCAACTGGAAAACAAAAGAATATTGGAGCCCACTTGTTCTTGAGAAATCGGTTGGAGGTTTATTACATTTACTAGCACTGTTAATGAAAATATTAATTTTTTCAGTACTGCTATATTTGTTCATCAAAGATATATTCTTGTACATATCAAATTCATACTACCAGATACTTGATGGGACCTATGTATATGATAAACACGAAGCTGCTTCAACAATGGCTCTTGCTTTTATTCTGTTTCTTTTAGTTTTATATCTTTTGGCCAAGAGGTTTAACAAGCATGGAGATCGAGAAGAAAATATCACATAACAATCGCATTGGGCTGACTCATTAATAAGCTTGCTGCTAGCCAGCGGCCAGCGGCTTGTCACTGTCGGTAGGCAGATTTGGTGGTTTTCTTGGTGGTATTTGCTTCCCATAGGTTGCTTCTTTGTGTTTTTAACATATTGAAATAACAGGCGATGTGTGCTGCACGGCGCCCTTTCACGGCGGCGACACTGGTTCAATTCCCGTTGGGGACGCCACAAAAAAATCAAGGGAATCAGCCACCGAGGTTGATTCCCTTTTTCGTTTGCACGTTTTGCCGTGAGGGGCTACGGAAGGTTCTGGTATACGTCTTTTCTATGGCCAATCTTGACAACCAAGATGACAAGCTTGGCGTCATGAATTTCGTAGATAATGCGGTAATCGCCTGACCTGACCTTGTGGAAACTGTTGTTCCCTTTCATTTTGGTGGTGGCAGGGTCCGGGAGGTTGGTGCTGAGATCGTCTATCTTCTTCCTGATTCGTATCAGGTCACGCTTGGGTAAGTTTTTTACGCTTTTCAGGACAGAAGGGCGGAATTCGACCGAGTAGACCATTTGTTACAGGCCCAGCTTTTCCCAAAATTGACCGGCCTGGATATTCTCCCCCGGTTCCTCCAAGGCTTTCTTGGCATCCTCGATATCCATAAAATCTTCCAGTCGGTGCAGCAATTCAAGCTCCTCTATGGAAACAATGGCCGCAATCTTTTCACCCCGGCGGGTCAAGATTACCGATTCATTGCTATAAGCCACCTTGTTGACCAGGTCGGCAAAATGTTTCCGGGCGTCGGCGGTGGAAATCGTGGTTGCCATGGCAAACCTCCTTTAGATGTACTTTATGTACAAATTGTACATCCAAAGGAGGGCTAAGGCAATCCCTAATAAGGGTAGTTCCGGTGGTTTCCCTGGTGGTTGGAGGTACTTATTAATGTTTGCAGAAGAATGGGAACGGGGTCGGACCGAGTTAACATGTTAAAATTACAAGGTAAAGCAGCGGAAAAAGCCTTTGAGTGATGCTTAGAAGGCCGATTCCAGCATCAAAAATGAGCATTTAAGGAAATGCCAAGGGCCAATCGATATTACATTCCGGGGCAGGTGTGGCATATTACTCATCGCTGCCATAAGCAAGAGTTCCTGCTCAGATTCCGGAGGGACCGGCAACGGTGGCGGCATTGGCTATTTGAGGCCAGGAAGCGCTACGGCTTGCAAGTTCTCAACTACATGGTTACCTCGAATCATATTCATCTTTTGGTAGTTGATGGCGGCAATCGTGATGTATTGCCCCGGTCACTGCAATTGGTGGCCAGTCGAACCGGCCAGGAATACAACCAGCGCAAAGGCCGTAAAGGAGCATTTTGTGAAATGTATGGTCTATATCGACACGAACATGGTTCGAGCAGGAGTTGTTGACCATCCCTCCGAATGGGCGGATTGTGGCTATCATGAAATCCAGAATCCGCCGCAACGATATGCAATCAGAGATCGGCAAAAGTTAGCAGAACTGGCAATGCTCTATGACTTGGCCTCCCTCAATGAAATCCATACGGACTGGATTGATGAGATGTTGCCATCCCAGAGCAGGGAGCGGGAAGATAAATGGTCAGCCAGCATTGCTGTCAGCGGCGATAAGTTTGTATCCAGAATCAAGAAATTGCTGGGGATGAAAGCAACGGGGCGTCGGGTCGTGGGCAGGGACGGTATTAGCGAGCTTCGGGAGCCATCCGTGCCTTACAGCGTCAATTTTGTAGCCGAAAAAGACCGTCTAAGGGGAGAAAACATGCATAATTGGAACATTTATCCTGATAATGCAGAATCTTAGCTCGGTCCGACCCCAGAGGGCAGAGGGATCTTTCCTTTGGCCGATTTTCCCTGCCAACGCAAGCCGGTGGTCTTGGATTGCGTTACTCTTTCTGTAATCTCCAGAGACGACCGGACCTCGGGCAACGCGTTGTAGCCTTTCATCCTTGCCGTCGCAGGGGCAGAGCGATTGGCCGCCCGCGCATCGATGCGCTTCTTGATGGCGCGCAGCGGGTCGCGCTTCGGGCAAATGTGTGATGGTCTTGCGATGCTTGTGCCGCAGGGACGGCTTAGTAGCCTCTGGCCTTGGTGATGACCTGGTGGGCGCGTTCCGGCTCGTTGGGGAACATGTCGTTTGGCACCTTGTCGCGGCCCAGGGCGGTGCAGGTCATGTAGCGGGCGCATTCGATGAAGTTATCCTTGCAGAAGGCCTTCTTCATGCCTTCGGACATCGCCGGCATGTTGGCCAGCATGTCGTTGAAAAAGGGGCAGGTGGGGGTGAGGGGGCAGGCCATGTTGGGCGCCTCGTTGCGGGTTTGGGGTTGGCGGTGACGGCCGACTGACACTGACTGTCTGGGGTATATTGACACACCTGGCTTGTCAGGGTCAACCGATTATCGGCGGTCGCCGCAGGGTTGTTCCTGCCGGATCAGAGCAGGGTGTAATTCTTCTTCATCGACTCCC
>DHYT01000081.1:440-14050 GCA_002415465.1 Desulfobulbaceae bacterium UBA5123 | reverse complement strand
AGGATGCCCATGTCGCCGCAGAGCTTGGCGGTGGAGCCGGTCTTGTTGTAGACCAGGGTGCCACGGGGGATGGGGGTGCCGTAGTAGAGCCGGTCGCGGCCGGGCAGCGCCATCAGGCGGCGGAGTTCCTTGCTTTGGGGCAGTTTCTGTTCCCAGAGGGCGACCAGGAAACGGCCGTAATCCTTGGCCGACGCCTTGTTGCGGTAAGTGCAGCCGCCGGCCGGGATATATTCGACCAGGCTGGTTTCCCGCAGGAGGTGGCCGTAATGTTTCTTGAGGATCTTCTGCGCCGCGCTGGGGCCGCCGACCTGTTTCAGCACCCAGTTGGTGGCGGAGTTGCTGCTGTGCTGGATCATCGCCGCCATCTTCTTGCGGCTTTGCGGGCCATAGCTCAGCTTGCCTTCCTGCACCCGATGGAAGAAGGCCAGGGCGATGAAAGGCTTGATCATGCTGGCGGCCTGGTAGGGGCTGTCGACGTTGNNGGTCGATGACCAGCCAGCCGGTCTGCTCGTCGCTTGCGATCTGGCCGGAGTGGCGTAACTTCTGGATATACCCCTCAAGCTGCTTTTCCAGGTTGGTGTTTGCCGAGTCGGTAAGGCAGACAACGCTTTTCTTGCTCTCTTCGGCAAGCTCGGCCGGCGGCGACGGCCGCTTGGTGGTGACCGCCTTTTTGCGGACCTCGGCAAGCAGCGGCTTCTTGCCGGTTATGGCGATGGTCTTGTGCTTCAGCTCGTTGCCCTTGCTCCCTTCCTCCTCGTCGTCCAGATAGCTTGCCTCGCCGAACACCACCTCGTTGTTGTCCTCGCGGGTGATGGAGGCGGAGATGTGCGTGCCGGCGAGGAGCTTGGCATGCTTGCGGGCGATGACGGCCGACGATTCCTTGTCGCCCTGGCGGCGGTAGAGCAGGGTGTACTTGCCGTCGTCGGTATGCTCGATGACGAGGTCCTTGCCGACATCGGCGCCCAGCTGCCGGTAGACGGTCTGGTAGTGCCGCTTGAGGGCCTCGAGGTTGGGGCCGTGGCCGTAACAGACGTTGTAGAGTTCGTCGTACCCCTCGTCGCGGATGGCGCGCGCGCCGCCCAGGCCGGCCTTGGCGAGGAGGGCGCTGTGGCGGATCGCCACCCGCGCCGAGGAGATGGCGGTGCCGTTGCGGTCGTAGATGATGCCGAACTTGTTGCCCTTGGCGATGATCCGCAGCTTCTTGCCGACCCCGTCGCCGAGCAGGACCTCAAGCTCTTCCTTGTAATCCTGCAGGTTGTTCAGGTCGGCGTCCCAGATGTAGAGAACGTCATAGGGGGCGTCGTCGGTGGCTCCCTTGGCCCAGGCGGAGACGGGAAACAGGCCGGCAAGGGCGAGGAGCAGGAGCAGGGCGGCGAGGGGCCTGCGGCTGCGGGCAAAGGGGTTGCGGTTCTGGCTTGGAATCGGCATGGGTACGGGCAAGTGCGATATTCCTGTTGAAAGCAAGGCTTTCCAGTTTTTTACATGAAAACCGAATCTGTGGGGAATTGCAACTTTACAGGGGCATTTTTTCCATCGATTTCGATTCGATACCTCTTGCCGGCCGCGGTGCGGCGGGCGGCCGGGGTTGTTTTTAAAACCGCTGCCGGTAGGAGCAGCGGCGGCAGAGCGGTTCTGCAAAACGCTGGCGCGACGCGGCCAGGAGCATGGCCGCAGCCCGTGGCGCGGCCAGGATCTCGGCCAGGGGTTGGTCGAGGATGTTGCCCAGGGCGATATCGCCCTCGCCGTCCAGGCAGCATGGCGTCACGGTGCCGTCGACCAGGATGGCGAGATGGTCCTTGAGCCCCCGGCAGGTGCCGCGCTCGCCCAGGTCCGGTCCGGGCGGATGCGGCCAGGCAAAGCGCGCGGTCCGGCTCAGGTGCACGTGGGGGGCAAGGGTTATGCCCCGGCCGGTGGGGATCTCGCGCAGGCGGCCGGGGAGTGCAAAATGTTTTTCAATGGCGGCATGGACGGGGTTGCCGCCCGCCGCCGGTTGCTTGCCGTCGTCCGGCTCCTCGTTCCACAGGCGGAGACAGACATGGGTGTCGGTTGCCGCGCGCAGCCGGTCGACAAACCCGAACACCTCGGCAAGGTAGCTCTCCATCCGCGCTTCCCCGCCCTGCGCCGGGAGGCTGTGCAGCGAGATGTTGATCTGCCGCAGCGCCGGGCTGGCGAGCAGGATGTCGCTGCGGCGGGCGAGCAGGGTGCCGTTGGTGGTGAGGTTGACCCGCAGTCGGCGTTGCCGGCAGAGGGCGAGCAGGCTGCCGAGTTCCGGGTGGAGCAGCGGTTCGCCCAGCACATGCAGCGAGAGATGGTCGGTGTGCGTCCGCACCCGGTCGATGATCGCGGCAAAGACCGCCGGCGGCATCTCCGCCTTGGCGCGTCGGCTCCGGTGGCAGAACTCGCAGGCGAGATTGCAGCGGTTGGTGATCTCGATATAGATCTTTTTGAATTTTTTCAAGCCGCGACAGACCGGTCCGGGGTGGTTCGGCGGCGGCCGTGTCGTCACTCGGGACCGAGAGAGGGGGAGCCGCCGCCAGGGTGAGCCAATGTACGGTCTTGCCCCTTTCTTGGCAAGGGGAAAAAGAGGGGGCGGGCGGGTTGCGGCCGGGGCTTATTTCTTTTCCTGCATCAGGCCCGCCAGGGCGGCGAAGGGGTTGTGCGTCACCTCGGGCTTGTCCGGCTTGTCCGGCTTGTCCGGCTTGCCGGGCTTGCCGCCGGCCGCCGCGCCCGCCCATTCGGCGTCGATGTCCCGCTGGTGCTCGTTGTCGTGGCAGTAGATGCAGAGCAGTTCCCAGTTGCTGCCGTCGGGCGGGTTGTTGTCGTGGTTGTGATCCCGGTGGTGGACGGTGAGTTCCCGCACCTTCTTGCCGGAGAACTCGCGGGCGCATTTGCCGCAGACCCATGGATACATCTTGAGGGCGCGTTCGCGGTAACTCTTCTGCCGTTCCTCATGCGCGCGCCGCCCCTCGGCGATGAGCCGTTCCCTTTCGTTGTTGCCAGCCGTCATCGCGGCCTCCTGTCGCTCTGTTTTAACCGTGCCGCCGAGGCCCCCGGCCCACGGCTTTTTTGCATCATACGCGCAAACGCGTTCATTTCAAGCATCTTTTTCCCCGCGCCCGGGTAGGCGTTTGGGCCTGGCCGCACCTTGCTGTTCTGCCGGTTTTGCCGGTCGCCACGGAAAAAACCAGCGGTTGCGATAAAGAGTTGGCCTCGGTATCCAGAAATTGCTATCGTTTATTATGTAGACATTTTTTATTGCTAAATTAAGGCGTTAGGTCTTGGCGAGGTGATCCGGATGGGTTGGATGCGCATGAAAAGATGTTGGGCGGGATTGCTTTTGGTGGCGGCGATGGTGCTATACTTTAGTGGTATATCGTTTGCCGACGATCTGGAGCGTTTCCGGGGAGTGAAGGGGACCTTGGAGATTGCCGGCGGCACCGCCCATTTGCCGGTGATGGCCGAGGCGGCGGTGCGCATCCATGAATTTAACCCCGATATCTTCATCAGCGTGACCGGCGGCGGCACCGCTTGCGGGATTCAGAAGGTCGGCGAAGGGCTTGTCGATATCGGCAACAGCGGCCGTTCCCTGACCGACGCGGAGCGGGCCAGATACCGCCTTGTCTCTCATCCCCTGGCCCTTGACGGGATCGCGGTGGCGGTCAATGTGGCCAACCCGGTGGCCGGGCTCAGCGCCGAGCAGGTCAACATGATCTTTGCCGGCCGGATCGACAACTGGCAGGAGCTTGGCGGCGCAAACGCCCCCATTGTCCGGTATTGTCGCGAGAAGGGCAGCGCCACCTTGGAGGTTTTTGAGAAGAAGCTGCTCCGGGGCGAGGTCTCGGTTGCGTGCAACACCGTCTCATCGAACGGCGCCATGCGCAACATCATCTCCCTGGACCGGAACGGCATCGGGTATCTGAGCATCGGCCATCTCACTTCCGACAAGGTGAAGGCTGTCGCCATCGACGGGGTGGTCCCGTCGCAGCAGAACGCCTTGAGCGGCAAATACACGATCGCGCGGACCCTCTATATGAACACCGGACAAAACCCCTCGCGGCTGGCCATCCTCCTCATCGAGTATCTCAAGAGTGCGGAAGGGGCTGAAATCATCAAGGACGCCGGGTATCTCCCGCTCCGCTGACCGGGAGCCGCCGGCGGGCGGGCCGCTTGCGCCCTGGCGAAAGAAAAGCATGATCAATATCAACAGATTGGCCTTTTGGATCTCGGCACCCATCGTCACCCTGATGATCGTTTCAGGGGCGATGATGTATTTTTTCGTCCTCAGGCCGGTTGCCGACACGGTTGACTACATCATGCGCGTCGAGCAGCGGGAATATCGTCTCGCCATCAGCGACGCCATCGGTCGCCAATATGATGACCTCCTGCGGCGCGGGGTGGAGGATAATCCGCAGGCGACGATGATCGCCAAGGCCGAGATCTTCAGCCTGCTGGAAAACTATTGTCACCGCCAGGGGCTCGACCTCGCCGTTGCCGAGGAAGGCAGGGAGATATTTGCCTATTCCGGGCATGAACATCTGCGGGACGGGATCGCCACCCCCCTTGAGGATATGTTCTTGTTCGCGTCGCGCCTCGATGATGAACCGGTTGCCATGCATGTCGATTTCGAGCCATGGCGATGGCAGGTGCGCTTCATTCAGCCGCACCCGCATTACCTGAGGATTGTCCGGCAGGTGCGGCTGGCCTATGACATGGCGATTGTCACCTTTTTGTTGATATTTGCGGCGCTGGTGATGGTGCTGACGCGGACGGTTCTGAGGCCCATTTCGCGAATCGTCTCCCCCCTCCGCGAGCGGCGGTTGCCGGCCTACAAGGGGATACATGAATTTGAGTTCCTGAGCGATCTGATCGCCGATGACATCCGGAAAAGGGAGGCGACCGAGGCGGAACTGCGGCGGCATCAAGAAAATCTCGAAAATCTGGTGCGGGAGCGCACGGCCGACTACGAGGAAGCCAATGTCGCGTTGGAACGGGAGGTCGGCGATCGCTGGCTGGCGGAGAAGAAGGCCCGGCAATCCCTTGCCGAACTGGATCAGATATTCAACACCGCGGCCGACGGCATGCGGGTGATCGATAAGGATTTCCGGGTTCTCCTCTATAACGAGACCTTTGCGGCGTTGACCGGCCTGGGGCGGTCAACGCTCGATGGGAAGAAATGTTATGAGATGTTGCCCGGCCCGTTCTGTCATACCCCGGCATGCCCGGCGACTCGTATCTTCAACGGGGAGCGGGTGATCGTGGAGGAGATCGTCAAGGAGCGGCTGGACGGGACCAAGGTCGCCTGCATCGTAACCGCTAAGCCCTTCCGCTCGCCGGATGGCGAACTCATCGGCATTGTCGAGGATTTCCGCGATATCAGCGAGATCCGGCAGACCATGGCGGAGTTGACCCTGGCCAAGAAGGATGCCGAGGCGGCCAGTCGCGCCAAAAGTGAATTCCTTGCCAACATGAGCCANNGAGATCCGCACGCCGATGAACGGGATCATCGGCATGACGGATCTCGTGCTGGCGACGCCCCTGACCCCACAGCAAAGGCAATTCCTGGAAATGGCGAAGATATCAAGCAACCGCCTGCTGGGCATCCTCAACGATGTCCTTGATTTTTCGAAGATCGAGGCCGGCAAGCTCCTCATCCTGCCTGCCCCCTTCAGCATCCGGGCGGCCCTTGATGCCTGCCTGCCGCCGTTGGCGGTCAATGCCCACCAGAAGGGGCTTGAGTTCGCCTACCTTGTCGACCGGGCGGTGCCCGATTACGTGACCGGCGATGGCGACCGGATTCAGCAGATATTGGTCAATCTGGTCGGCAACGCCATCAAGTTCACCAAGAAGGGCGAGGTTGTCGTCCGGGTGATGGTTGACGGCGAATCAGGCGGCGGCAACCCCGACCAGACCCAAATCGCCTTCGCGGTCTCGGACAGCGGCATCGGCATAGCGCCGGAGGAGCAAAAGCGGATCTTTGATGTCTTCAGTCAGGTCGACGGCTCCCTGACCCGCCAGTTTGGCGGCACCGGCCTGGGGCTGAGCATCTCCTTCTTCCTGGTTGAGATGATGGGCGGCCGGATCTGGGTTGAAAGCGCGATCGGCCGCGGCAGCACCTTTTATTTTACCCTGCCGCTTGCGGTGAACGCCGTCACCATGCCGCCGCCCGCCGATGATGCGGCGAGCTGGCGGCAAATGACCGCTCTTGTCGTCGATGACCATGCCGCCACCCGGCAGTCGCTGGCGGCGATGCTCACCGGCCTGATGAAAGAGGTGCGGACGGCGGACGGCGCGGAAACGGTGCTGGCCGGTCTGCGGGAATCGCCTTGCGATGTCGTGCTGCTGGACGCCGGGCTGCCGGAGATGGCGGAGTTGCGGCTGGTCAGGGAGATTGCGGCGGCGGCCTTGCCCCGGCATCCGGCGGTGATCGTTCTCTCGGCCCTTGGCTTGACGGGTGGGGGCGCTCCGGACGCTCCGGACAACGAGGGGGTGATCCGGTTGCGCAAACCGGTTCGGCGGCGCGATCTGGACAACGCCCTGCGAGCGGCGGTCGCGACCACCGCCCAGGTGGGCGGGGAGGCGGAGTCATCCGCGCGGGAGCCGAAGGGCAAGACGGAAGATTATCATATCCTGCTGGCGGAGGATGACGCCATCAACCGGGCGGTGGCGGATGCGGTAATCTCCAGCCTGGGGTGGCGGGTGACGGCGGTTGAGAACGGGGTGGAGGCGTTGGCCGCCCTCGACGGGAAACGCTATGACGTCGTGCTCATGGATATCCAGATGCCGCTGATGGACGGCCTTGAGGCAACCGCGGCGATACGCGCCAAAGAGCGGGAGAACGGCGGGCATCAGCCGATCATCGCCATGACCGCGCATGCCCTGAAAGGGGATCGGGAGCGATGCCTGGCGGGGGGCATGGACGGTTACGTGTCCAAGCCCGTGCAGGTGGCGCAACTGCGGGAGGAGATCGCGAGGGTGGTCGCCCTCGCGCCCGCTTCATCCGTCAGGGAACGGTGATTTCGGGAAAGGCGCGCAGCGTTTTTTCGACGCCGAAGGAGGCCAGCTCCTCTGCGCTCAGCCATCGCATCCCCTTGCTGACGAACATCGGCGCGTCCAGAAGGTTGTCGGCAAGGGAATGCTGGGTCTTGTCAAATTCCTCGTTCCAGAGGATGGCGCCGTCCTTGGTTCGCACCAGCATGACGTTGAAGCCTACCGAGGCAGGTTTCTCAACCGCCATCGCGCTGCCGACCCGCTCCGTGTACCGCCAGACCGTGCCGGTCAGTACATGGCTTGCCCCGGTTTCGGCGCCGAACCGCCGTGCCGCGCTGCGGAGCGTTTCCTCCCCCCGGGGCGGCAGTTCCGCGAATACCGCCGCCGTTTGCACCTCCGGCACGACCTTGTGACCGATTCTGACCCGCAACTGCTGCTGATACAGGGTGGTAAGGGCCTTGGAACCGTTCTCTTCCTTCTTCCAGGAGCATAGGCCGAAGATCTTGCAGTCGACAAACTCCTCGATGCTCTTTTTCCTGTCCAGGGGCTTGTCGACCCCGGCAAAGGGCATGACGGCCAGGCTTTCGATCTCAAGCGCGCGCGTGTGGTCGGGATTTGCCTGGGCCAGGGAGGCAAGAAGGAGGATAAGGAGAAGGGCTGGCAAAGCGCGGGTGCGGGCTGTTTTCATGACGGGGCTCCTTTGTTGCTCTGGTGACCTGGGACGCCTGACCGCCGGTGGCCGTGGATGCACGGCGCGTCGGGTGACTGCCTTCCCGCCCGGCTTCAGAAAATCCAGCGGTTGTTGGTGAAGCGGAAGATTTCGGTCACCGGGAAGGTGGCGAGCAGAATGTCTTCCGTTGGGGAGTCCTGGGCCGACCGCGGTGTTTTTTTCTGGAAATGTTTTTCCGGGTAGCGGATGAAGCCGATGTAGGGGGTCTGCGGGGAGTCGGTTTTCTTGATCCAGATCTCGCATTCAGGGCCGTAACAGGCATACCTGCCATCCTCGCCGCCCGGCTTTAAGGGCTTCTGTTCCGCCTTGCTGCTGTTTTGCCGGCTGATCTTGCCGAGATCGTTCATCCAGCCCTTGGCAAAGGCCTGGAAATGCTTGTACACCGTCTGTTCGTCGGCGGCGTGGAGGCTGCCGGCGGGAAGCGCCAGCAGCAGGAGGGCGATGAGGAGCGGGGTGAGGCGCGATGGTGGTCGGTGTTGTTGTCTGGCCTGCTGCCGTGCTCCGTGCGCCATCGATCACCTCCGGGTATGGAAAGATGCGCCAGGCGGACGTCGTCGAGGCCGGCCGCCTGGCTACAGGGGGCGACTAGTCGTTCAGTACCTTGAATTCAACCCGGCGGTTCATCTGCCGGCCTTTCGCGGTTTTGTTGTCGGCCATCGGCTTGGTTTCGCCGTAGCCGATGGTGGTCAGCCGCTCGGCGCTGACCCCCTGGCTCACGAGATAATCGCGCACCGACTTGGCGCGGCGTTCGGAGAGGCCCTGGTTGTATTTCTCGGTGCCGACCCAGCAGGTGTGGCCTTCAAGGACAATCTCCCGCACATCGGTGCGATCCTTGAGGATGCGGGCGGCTTCATCGAGAACCGGGGTGAACTCTGGCTTGATGTCGGATTTGTCGAAATCGAAGTTGATGCCACGGAGGACGACCCGCTCCTTGACCACGGCCACCGAGGGCGCGGCCGGTTCGGGTTCGGCCCTGACCGGGGCCGGGGCCGGGGCCTCATAGGCTTTTGCCGCCGGGGCCGGGGCCGGGGCCGGGGCCGGAGCCGGTTCCGCCGCCGGTTTTTCCTCGGGCGCTCGCATCGCCCCCAGGAAGCCGCCGATTACGCCGCCGGCCAGCATGCCGATGATGGCGCCCTTGTCGCGGTCGCTCCGGTCGTCGTCCTGGCTGGCCACGTAGGAGGCGCCGCCGCCGCCGCCGATGATGGCGCCCATGGTCGCCCCCTCCCAGATCGAGCGCTGCCGCGCGCTCATGTTGGCGCAGCCGCTCAAGAGGAATACGGCCGCCATGCCCCAGACCAAACCTTTCGCCTTGCCTTTCATGTCATTCTCCTTTGTTCTGCTGGAATATGCGCTTCTGCATAATGTAACCGGGCTGTCGCCCGAGTCGTTTGCTTTTGTCGCCGGCGGCGATGGCCGCCGGGTGGAGCAGATTATACCATCTCTGTAGGGGAAAAATACAGCGATGTTGTGAATTTTTTTTGTTAGGCGACTCAGATCACCCGCACCTGCACCGTTTCCACGAACTTGCCGTCCACCAGGATATCCGAGACCACGATCACCCGGTCGCCCACGGCAAGGAGCTGCCGGTGCAGCAGCTTGTCGATGGCCCGCTTGATGGAAACCTCCGGGTCCTTGGAGAGCTTGATCAGGAAGGGGTGGACCCCCCAGAAGATCTCCAGCCGCCGCCGGACATGGGTGGTGTTGGTGAAGGCGTAGATGGGCGCGCTTGGCCGGCAGCGGGAGAGCAGCATCGCCATCAGCCCGCGCCGGGTAAAGACCAGGATGGCGGCCCCGTGCAGGTTGTTGGTGAGGATCGCCGCGCTGCGGGCGATCTCGTGCTTGGGGTTCTCCGAGGGCGTTACCCGCACCGTGGGGTCCAGGGCCAGCTTCCGCTCAATGCGTCGCGCCACCGTATCCATGGCCGCCAGCGCCTTGAGGGGGTGTTTGCCGGTGGCGGTTTCACCGGAGAGCATGGTGGCGTCGGCCCCCTGCAGCACCGCCTGGGTGATGTCGGTCACCTCGGCGCGGGTCGGGGTGGGGTTGACGATCATCGACTCCAGCATGTGGGTGGCGACCACCACCGGCTTGCCGGCCGCCCGGCACTTGCGCACGATCTCCTCCTGCAGCAGCGGCACCTCCTCGAAGGGCAGTTCCGCCCCCAGGTCGCCGCGGGCGATCATGATCCCGTCGGCGCGGGCGATGATCTCGTCGAGATGGGGGATCGCCTCGGCGCTTTCGATCTTGGCGAGGATGTCGATGCATTCGTTCCCGCACTGAAGGTGTTTGCGCAGCTCGCTGATCGCCTCGGCGGTGCGGACAAAGGAAAGCGCGATGAAGTCGACCCCGTTTTCGATGCCGAAGCGGATGTCCTCCCAGTCCTTGTCGGTGATCGACGGCAGATCGGCGCTCTTGCCGCGGATATTGACATGGCGGCGGGAGGTGAGAACCCCGTCGTCAAGGCACTGGCAGAGGATATCCTTGCCGACGATCCGTCGCACCTTGAGGGTGAGCATGCCGCCGTCGATGAGGACGGTATCGCCCACCTCCACCTCGTCGACAAAGCCGTCATAGCTCACCTCGACCGTGTTCGCTTCCAGCACCGCCTGCCGGCGGACGGTGAGGGTGAGAGGGTCGCCTTTCCTGAGGATCAGGTCGAGATTCACGTCGCCGGTGCGGACCTCCGGCCCCTTGGTGTCGAGGAGAATGGCCAGCGAGCCGCCCAGTTTTTTGTTGAGGCGCTTGATATGCTGGATAACCGTCCGGTGCCACTCGTGGGAGCCGTGCGACATATTCAGCCGCGCCACGTTCATGCCGTTTTCGGTAAGCTCTTTCAGCATTTCGAAGGAGGCGGTGGTGGGGCCGATGGTGCAGATGATCTTGGTGTTTCGCATGGGTGCGTCTGTCTCGCATGGAAAGAGGGAGTCGGCGCGGCTTTAACCTCGCGGCCGGCAATAATGGCTTGTTCGCCTTGTTTCCCATAGCAAAGGGCAAGAGGGCAACGCTGTCAAGGGGAAAGGGCGAGGCGGCGGGTTGGCGGGGGGAAATCCTCTTCCCGCGGCGGCATCCGGCCGCGCTTCAGGGAGCCTTCCCGGCCTTGACAAACGGTTCGGTAAAGGCGAAGGCGTTGCCGTCAAACAGCCCCTTGTCGCTCAATTTCAGCTCCGGGATGACCAGCAGCGCCATGAAAGAGAGGGTCATGAACGGCGCGGCGAGCGGGGTGCCCAGTTCCTTGGCCTTCGCGTCCACCACCGTGTAGGCGCGGGCGGTCGCAAAGCCGTCGGCGGTGGCCATCAGGCCGGCGATGGGCAGGGGGAGGAGTTCAAGCCAATCCGGCCCGGCCGCGCAGATGCCGCCCTGGCTGGCGATCACCGCGTTGATGGCCCGGCAGAGGTCGGCATCGGTTGCCCCCACCGCCATGATGTTGTGGGAGTCGTGGGCCACCGACGAGGCGATGGCGCCCCGCTGCAGGCCGAAGCCCTTGATGAAGGCGACGGCGGGCGGGGCCGGCTGGTAGCGGTTCACCACCACCAGTTTGAGGATGTCCCGGCCGGGGTCGGCCGTCACCGCGCCATCCGCCACGGTGGGGGCGAGCCGCAGGCTGTTGGTGACCAGTTGGCCGTCCACCGCCTCCATCACCCGTAAGTCGCCCGGTTGGTGCGGGATCCGCAGATCGTTTTCCGCCACCTTTTCGGCCGCGAAGCGGTTCACCGGCAGGGGCTTCATCCTGGCCAGCAGCGGGCGGTCCGCCTCGGCGCAGCGGCGGCCGCCGATATAGGTTTGCAGCACCCGCATGGAGGTGAGGGATTCAACCACGATGCAGTCGGCGCGGTCGCCCGGCTGCAGCAGGCCGAGGTTCAAGTCGTAGTGCCGTACCGGGGTAAGGCAGGCGCAGCAGAGGGCCTTGAGCGGGTCGATGCCCATGGCGACGGCACGGGCCACCAGATGATTGATGTGGCCGCGGATCAGATCGTCGGGGTGCTTGTCGTCGCTGCAGAACATCAGCATCTCCGCATGGTCGGCGATGAGCGGCGCCAGGGCGGCAAAGTCACGGGCCGCCGAGCCCTCGCGGATCAGGATCTTCATCCCCAGGTTGATCTTGGCAAGCGCTTCGGCGCGGTCGCGGCATTCGTGGTCGGTGCTGATCCCGGCGGCGATGTAGCGCGCCGCCGCCTCGCCGGTAAGTCCGGGCGCGTGGCCGTCCACCACCTTGCCCAGTCGTTTGGCGACCGCGAGTTTTGCCATCACCTCAGGGTCGTTGTCGAGAACGCCCGGGAAATTCATCATCTCGCTCACAAAACCGCAACGGCCGTCGCTGAGCAGCTCCTCGAGGTGACGGGCGGTGATCATGCCGCCGGCGGTCTCAAAGGGGGTGGCGGGCACGCAGGAGGGGACGCCGAAATGGAAACAGAAGGGGCTTTCCATGGCGCTGATCAGCATGTAGTCGATCCCGTACATGCCGAGGACGTTGGCGATCTCATGGGGGTCGGCCACCGCCGCCACGGTGCCGTGCAGGGTGGCCAGCCTGGCGAACTCGGCCGGCGGCAGCATGGAGCTCTCGATATGGACATGGCTGTCCACCAGGCCGGGCATGATGTAATGCCGGCAGGGGACCGCCTCTTCCCGCACCGAGGCGATGCGGCCGTCGGCAACGTGCACCGTGCCGGGGAAGATGCGGTTTTGGATCAGGTCGACAATGTTGCCTTGGAGGATGAACTTTTTCGGATACATGGGCATTCTCGCGCGGAACGGGCGGTTGGGCGTTGCAGGGGCGGCCTCGGCTCATGCGCGGCGCGGCGGCCGGCACCATAGATTATTCAACGCCGGGGGGAAGGCCGTCAAGGCTTTCCGGCAGATGCCGATCCGTTTTGCTCGTGCCGGGTACTTGGGGGATCACCGGCCCCCGGCCGGGCGCGCAAGCCAGGCAAGCAAGCCGTGGGCCGCGCAGTAGCCGGTGCTGAAGGCGGCCTGGAGGAGGAAACCGCCGGTGGGCGCCTCCCAGCCGAGCATCTCGCCGGCCGCGAAAACCCCCGGCAGCCGGGTGAGCATGCAGTGGGCGTCCACCTCGTCCATGGCGATGCCGCCGGCCGAGGAGATCGCCTCGGCGATGGGGCGGATCTTGGTGAGGGGGATGGGCAGCCGCTTGATCCGGGCCGCCAGCCGGGTCGGGTCGGCGAAATCCGCCTCGGCACAGCACTCCCTGAGCAGGGAGAAGGCCGCGCCGTCGAGGCGGAGTTGCTTGCGGAGGAAGTTGGACCAGGAGTTTTTGCCGCGCGGCTTGGCAAGGCGCGCCCGCACCTCGCTTTCGGCGAGATCCCGCTTGAGATCGACCGTGAGGATGGCGCGGCCGGTGGCCGCGAGTTTCTCGCGCAGGAACGGGGTGAGGGGGTAGATGCCGCCGCCCTCGATCCCGTAACGGGTGATCACCAGCTCTCCAACCTGCTGTTGGCCGCCGGGGGCGCGCAGGAGGAGGTTCTTGAGCGGCGCGCCCTCGTGGCGGCTGAGCAAGGTTGCGGACCAGGGGGTTTCAAAGCCGCAGTTGGCGGGGGCAAAGGGGATGATCGCCACCCCGTGGCGGGCGAGGATGGATGTCCAGGCGCCGTCCGAGCCGGTTTGCGGCCAGCTGGCCCCGCCCAGGGCCAGCACCGTGCCGGCCGGGGTGATCTCGCGGGAGGCGCCGTCCGGGCGCTGAAAGATGAGTGTGCCGGTCGGCGTGAGGTCGCGCCAGCGATGATTGGGGTGCATCTTCACCTCGGCCCGCCGCAGCCGGGCAAGCCAGAGTTGCAGCAGGTCGGCGGCCCTGGCCCCGGCAGGAAAAACCCGGCCGCTGCTGCCAACCTCGGTGTCGATGCCCATGTCGGCGAGCCAGCGGCGGAGGTCGGCGGGCGAGAAGCGG
>DHYT01000081.1:0-255 GCA_002415465.1 Desulfobulbaceae bacterium UBA5123 | reverse complement strand
CGCTGCGGGAAGGGGATGGTGATGTTCTGTTCGGCAAAGGCGCGATAGATGCTCTTGAGCAGGTGGTGGGTTTCAAGGCCCTTCACCCGTGGATCGTTGACCCAGAGGAGCAGCTCGAAGTTGAGCGAGGAGTCGGCAAAGGCGCGCATCCGCACCCTCGGCGGCGGCTCCTTGGCGACGTTTTCGTTTTGGTCGGCGACCTTGAGGAGGATCTCCTCGACCTGGTCGACATCGCTGCCGTAGGCCACCCCCACC
>DHYT01000233.1 GCA_002415465.1 Desulfobulbaceae bacterium UBA5123 | reverse complement strand
CGCCGCCAGCGTCCCCATGGTGCATGGCATCACCACCATCCCGTCAAAGAGGCTCGACCCCGAGGAGATGGGGGCGGCGAAATCCTTGACATCGTGCCATTTGGCGACAAAGGGGGCAAGGTCGGCCACCGTCAGCGAGAGTTCAAGTCGCAGCACCTGCTCGCCCGCCTCGGAGATGACCCCGTGCAGCTCCACCCCGGCCTCGTGCATCAGCCGCAGACACTCGACGGCATAGAGGGAGCCGGTGGCCCCGGTGATGGCGAAGATGATCCGCTTCTTCATTTGACGCCAACGTAGACGGAAACTATCCCGAAGGTCAGAGGACGACGATGCGCCTGGGCAAAGCCCGCCTTCCGCATCATCCCCAGCAACTCCTCCGGCTCGTAAAACTCGGCGATGGAACTGGCCAGATACTCGTAGGCCTCCTTGTCGCCGGAGACCAGCCCCGCCACCTTGGGCAGAACCTTGTTGAGATAAAAGGTGTAGAGGGGCTTGACCACCGGGTTGGTGGGCCGCGAGAACTCCAGGATCAGCAGCTTGCCGCCGGGCTTGAGCACCCGGTGCATCTCGTTCAGCCCCTGCTGGGTGTTGCCGAGATTCCGCACCCCGAACGCCACCGTGATCCCCCAGACCGCATCGGTCCGCACCGGGATCTCCTCGCCGTCGCCCACCACCGGCTGGATCCGCGCCCGCCGCTCGTCACGGGGCAGGCTCTTGACCCCGGCCCTGAGCATATCCTCACAGAAATCAACCGCCAACACCTGCCGCCCCTTGGCTTGCCGGGACAACTCAAGCGAAAGCGGCAGGGTGCCGGCGCAGAGGTCGAGCACCGGCCCGTCCGGGAACATCTTCAACTCCCTGGTGGTGAGCCAGCGCCAGTAGCGGTCGATCTGGAAGCTCAAAACCGAGTTCAGGAAATCGTAGTCGGAGCTGATGGAGGAAAACTTTTCCCTGACAAAGGTTTTCTTTTCTTCAGGCGTTCGCATAGGTGTCAATCATCCGCATATTTTGAGGGGCAGGGCCTCCAGCACCCCCTCCCCTCGCTTGATAAGATATTCGTAAAAACAGCGCAACGCTTCCTGTTTTTGTGGCCCCAGATCATACTCCAGGCCGCGCAGATACTCAAAACATTCCGCCACCGGCATGGGAATCCTGGGCGCAACCATGGCGCTGATGGCATGCAATTCCTGTTTCCCCTCGGCGATGCAGCGGAGCAACTCCTGATGGATCTCCACCACGGCATCGAAGTCGGAGGCGCAGAAATCCTCGCGCACCGCCCAGACCGCGAAGACAAACGGCAGGCCGGTATGCCGGTGCCAGGTCTCGCCGAGATCGATGCGAAACGGATAGCGGGCATGGTTGCGCATCCGTAACGCCTCGTCGCCGATCACCAGCACCGCCGCCGGCTGTTCGGCACCCTGCGCGCACTGGGCGACGGTGCCGACCTGATAGCGTGGTTGCACGCCGTAAAACTCCTCCAGAACAATCTTGACCAGGCTCACCGAGGTCTGGGACTGGCTGCTCAAGAACACCAGCCGCCCGTCAAGCTCGGCCGGGGCCACCGACGAGAGCAGCAGCACGCTGCCCACCGGCCCGGAGGCGCTGATGGAGAGATCGCCGAGGATCTTGTAGGAGGCGGGGTGCACGGCATACTCATGGGAGGAGAAAAACCCCAGATCAAGCTCACCCGCGTACAATTTACGGTTCAACACCGCCGGCGTCGCCTCGGTCACCTGCCAGTCCGGCCGTTGCACGGTGCGTCGCCACACCTCGTAAAAGGGGGCGGTATTGATGAAGTTGACCATGCCGATCCGCGCTTTTACCCGCATCATCTCACCTCACAGCCATGTTACCGCCGCATCGTTGCCTACGGAGACCAGAAACCCGAAGAGATCCTCGCCGGACCCGTCATAGGCGACGGCCAGAAGCGACGCCTTTTTGCCGACCGCCAATGACCCGTAGTCGGCATCCCTGCCCAGCGCCCGCGCGCCGCCCCTGGTGGCCATGGCAAAGACCGTTGCCGGGTCGAGAGCCGGATGGTCTTCCATCAGGATCCGCATCTCGCGCCACAGGCTCAAGAGCGGGTTGCTGGCAAGGCTGTCGGTGCCGATGCCAGGCAGGATTCCGGCCGCCAGGAGCGCCGGCGCCGGCGCCCGGCCGACCCCCAGAAAACGGTTGCTGCCCGGACAGAGACAGACCCCGCTTTGTCGCTCGGCAAGCAAAGCGATATCATCACCGCTCACCTGCACGCAGTGGACGCAGAGGGTCTTTGCATCAAGCAGCCCGAGCCGGTCGAGATAAACAACCGGCGAACAGCCGGGCGGCTTGAAACTGCCGTCCCACACCCCGCGTTTTTCAAAAAACGGCGGGAAGTTGCCGCCGCCGTCGGCCAGGAAACGACTCTCGTCCACGGACTCGGCAACATGAATGGACACCCTCTGCCCCAACCGTCGCGCCCGCTCCTTGGCCTTGCGCAACAGCTTCGGGGCCACCGAATAGGGACCATGGGGGCTCGCCGCCACCGCGTCGGCCAAGGTTTCAAGAAACGCCAGTCCATGCGCTTCACCGGCCCGGCTCAAGCCCAGCAACTCCAGAAAGAAGAGGACCTCGGTCCGGGTATTGCCGCCGATTTCGGCGCTTGCCGGATCATTGCCGATATCGCCCACCAGGCCGCAGCCGGAAGCGGTCAAATCCGCCAGCGCCTCGCGGGCGGCGGCCAGCATCCCCTCCTGGCTGATCGCCATCGCCTCCCGCCGGGGCAACAACTCGTAGATCCAGCCCGGCATATCGCCCTGGGCAGGCTCCCCCCGGCCCAATTCCGCCAGATGGGAAAGCTCGAGGTGGGCGTGCGCGTTGACCAGCGCCGGGGTCAACACGGAACCGTCATGCTCGACCACCGTCGAGGCCAATGCCCGACAATCGGCAAATCGCCCGACCGCCACGATCCGACCGTCGGCAACCGCAACCGCCCCGTCGGCCACGGGCGCGGCTTCGCCGGCGACAGCGGTGACCAGCCAGGGCGCGCGATGACAGACAACAGCCATGGGCTCAGGCCGCCGCGTTCTCGACCAGCCGGTAATCCATCACCCGCTGCCGGGGCTCAAAGCCCGCCCCCTGCACCAGGCGCCGGATCTCCTCCTCGGAAAGCCTGAAACTCACCCCGGCCGCCGCCACCACGTTCTCCTCGATCATGGTGCTGCCGAAATCGTTGGCCCCGAAGAAGAGGGAGAGCTGTGCGATCTTCGGCCCCTGGGTCACCCAGGAGGCCTGCACGTTGTCGACGTTGTCAAGGAAGATCCGCGACAGGGCCAGCATCCGCAGGTAGTTCATCCCCGAGGTTTCCGGGATATGGGCAAGCACGGTGTTCTTGGACTGGAACGGCCAGGGGATGAAGGCGGTGAAGCCGCCGGTCTCGTCCTGGAGATCACGGATGCGGGTGAGGTGCTCGACCCGCTCCGCCATGGTCTCGACGTGGCCGAACATCATCGTCGCCGAGGTCCGCATCCCCTGTCTGTGCGCCTCGCGCATCACCCCGATCCACTGATCGGCACTGCATTTGCGGGGGGCGGTCTCCTGCCGCACCCGGTCACAGAGGATCTCGGCGCCGCCGCCGGGGATGGAATCAAGCCCGGCTTTCTTGAGGCGGGTGATCACCTCGGCCACGCTCAAGCCGGAAAGAGTGGCGAAATGACATATCTCGGGTGGAGAAAAGCCGTGGATATGGATGTCGTAGCCCTTCATGAAGGCCACCATCTCTTCGTAGAAGGCCAGGGGCTTATCGGGATGGAGCCCGCCCTGAAGGAGGATCTGGGTACCGCGCAAGCGCTTGGTTTCCTCGATCTTCTCGCCCAGTTCATGAAAAGAGAGCACCGAGCCGGCCTTGTCCTCGGGGGCCTTGAAAAAGGCGCAGAACTTGCAGGCCGAGACGCAGATATCGGTGTAGTTGATATTGCGATCGATGACATAGGTGATGATCGGCTCCGGGTGCTTGCGCTTCTTCACCGCGTTGGCCAAGAAACCCAGCCGGTAGAGATCACCCTCGTTGGCCAGAACCAGGGCCTCGTCGACGCTGATCCGCTCGCCGTTCAATACTTTCTGGTCGATGGTGTCCATCACGTTCATCTCCATCAAAACTCTTTGATCACGTTATAGAGGGTATCGCGCTGCACCGGCTTGCGGCCCGCCTCGCGGATCAGCCGGACCAGATCGGTGTCGGCCATCACCCCGGAGGTCTCGCCGCCGGCCATGCGGGTGATCAGCTCCTCCTTGACCGTGCCGTCCATGTCGTCGGCGCCAAAGGAGAGCGCCACCTGGGCGAGCTTGGGACCGATCATCACCCAGTAGCCCTTGATATGGGGGAAGTTGTCCAGGAAACAGCGGGCGACGGCGATATTTCTGAGATCATCGATGCCCGAGGTGCGGGAGAGATCGGCCATCTCGGTGTTCTTGGGATGGAAGGCAAGGGGGATAAAGGTCATGAAGCCGTTGGTCTCGTCCTGGGCCTGACGCAGCATGTCGAGATGCTCCAGCCGCTCGTCGATGGTCTCGATATGGCCGTAGAGCATGGTGGCGTTACTCTGCATGCCGAGGCGGTGCGCGGTCTTGGCGACCTCAAGCCACCCCTCGCCGGAAAGCTTCTTTTCGCAGGTGATGGCGCGGATCCTGGGGCTGAACACCTCGGCGCCGCCGCCGGGGATGGAGCCCAGGCCCGCCTCCTGCAACTCGACCAGGGTGTCATGGACGCTCTTGCCGGCAAGCTCGGCGAGATGGGCGATCTCCACGCAGGTGAACCCCTGGATATGGATCTCCGGCCGCACCTCCTTGATCCCGCGCAGCATGTCGAGGTAGTAGCTGTAAGGGAGATCCGGATGGATGCCGCCCACCACGTGGACCTCGGAGATGGGCTCATGGAGCCGCTCACGGATCTTCTCCCGCACCTCCTCGACGCTCATCTGGTAGGCCTGGGGCGACTCCTTGTCCTTGCCGAAGGCGCAGAACTTGCAGAGGTTGGTGCAGATATTGGAGTAGTTGACATGCTGGTTGTAGATGAAATACGCCTTGTCGCCGTTCAACCGCTCGCGAACGATGTTGGCCAGATAGCCAACCGCCAGGATGTCCGGGCATTCGTACAGCCTGCGGCCGTCGTCCAGGGAGAGCCGCTCGCCCTTCCGCACCTTTTCGAGAATATCGCCCAAACCGGCGTCTTTCACCATCGCATCCATACTTATGCTCCTTGGCCCTGCGGCACCAGAGCGGCCCGCAGCACCTCAATCATTGTCACAACCGCGTCCCGCAGTTGCTGCTCATTTTTTTCCTTCAACCGCAAGCCGCTGTCCAGATACGGCTTGGCGTACGCCTGCAGGAACCGCTCGAGGGCGGCATCGACCAGAAAGACCGCCATCGCCGGTTCGATATCATCACGAATGGCGCCTGCCCGTTGCCCGGCTTCACAAAGCGGCCCCATATACTCCAACGGAAACAGCCGCACCCGGCTGACCAGTTCCTCCCGGCGCGGCACGTCCTGCTCGAACACCACCCGCAGATAGATCTGAAAATAATCGGGATGGGTATCGATAAAGCGGATGCCGGCCCAGACGATGGCCTCAAGCTGGGCAAAGAAATCAGCGTTGGCCGCTTCGGCAAGGGCCGCGTTGGCCGAGTCCTTGACCAGATCCGTAAAGCACTCGAAAATATGAAAGAAGAGGCCTTCCTTGTTTTCGAAATACTGATACAACGATCCCTTGGCGATCCCGGACCGCTTGACCACGTTGTTCAAACTCGCCTTCTGGTAGCCGTTGGCGGCAAACTCCCCCACCGCGACCGCAAGTATCCTCTCCCGCTTCTCGGCGGGCAGATTACAGAAGGTATTGGTGGGATTCGGCAGTATCGCAAGCATAATATGACCAGTCGGTCATATTAGGGCGTTACCCGATGATTTGCAAGTATTTTTCATCTTGCGAAGGGGTGAGAAAAGGGGCAAGGCGGCGCTCGCCAGAGGAAACAAAATCAAAACCCATGGGAGAAAATTGTCGGCCAAAAGGACGATCAAACAAATGAGACAACATGTTGACAGCAACGGTTCTGCGAATAGGGCTGTCCCACGGTTATTTCCCCCCTGACGCATTAACCTTGAGATGCTTGTCGTAATTTGCTATCCAATCATCGAGATTCTCTACAAACGCCTCTTTGTACTGGTTGGAAAAGTACTGAATGGCTTCCTCTTTGTTCTTTTTCAACTCGTCGATGTTGCGAGCCGTGGCCGCCGCAATAAAAGCATTATAGCGTGCTGCAGCATAGAGAAAGGAAGAGCTTACCTCACCCGTACTCCCTTCTTGGCTTTGTGCATTGGCGAGAGTAATGAATTGATCCGCTCTCTGCCAGAATTGTTTTTCAAATTCTTTATCTTTCATTATTGATCTCCTCATATCAATAAAAAGGGTGTAGATTGCAATTCAATAAAAGCTGTCTCTTTATCCTTCCATAAAATCTGCACAACGACAAGACAAGCTGCTGCGCCAAGGTGATTGTAGCAATGCACCGGCGCACCTCGCGGTCAGCTTAATTTAACGAAAGCACCATTTGAATATTCGATTCCCGTTTTCACACGAAATCTCGACTTTTCACCTTGTATTTTCCTGGCAGAAGGCAGGCTTGGTTAGCACCTATCTGACCCGTTGTTCATGGAAATACTGAACCGAATAGGTCTGCACGGCAAGCGAGCCGTCGCGCCAGGTGCCGCCGGGGAGCATGGCCTTTTGGCAGAGGTGGGTGAGGAAGGAATCGGGATCGGGCAGTTGTTGCCAGACCTGGGGGAGAAAGGTCGCCCGGTTGCCGCCCTTGGCGATGATCACCCCGTCGCGGCCGGGGCGGAGCTTGGCGATCAGGTCGTCGCCGTCGGTATAGGCAAGGGGGGTGGGATCGGTGAGGACGCTGACCTCGATTGCAACCTGCTCGAACTCGTCTTGCTGGAGCGGCGCGAAGCGGGGGTCATGAAAGGCGGCGTTGACCGCGTTCTCGCGAACCCCGTCGACAATGGCGCCAATGGCAAGCAGCGAGCCGATGCAGCCTCGCAACCGGCCGCCGATGGTCAGGGTGACGAAGACCCCGCGCCGTTTTTGCAGTGCCGGTTGGGCAAGGATATCGGCATCACAGGCCAAAGGCTCGGCCACGGCCAGTTCCCCGGCAATCACCGACCGGGCCAGACAGACCAGGGCCTGTCCCTGCACCTCGCTCAGGATCGTTGCAACCCCGGAATTGTCCGCCGCCATCAGATCGGAAGAGCCTCCTGCCCGCCATCTCCAGAACAACCAAACAAAAAAAGCCCCTGGCCGGAGAGGCCAGAGGCTTTTCGGAAAACAATGTATCAGCATCCGCAGCCGCCGGAAGAACCGCCGGAGCCGCAGGAGCTGCCGCAGCCGCCACCGCCGCCGATGGGTACCGGCGAGGAGATGGAGAACCCGGAACGGGGGCCGGCGTCGATGAAGTCTACCTTGATCTCCTGACACTGCTGGAGAAGGGCTTTGTCTACCAGGAATTTGATGCCGTCCTGATCAAAGATATCGTCGTTGTCTTTTGGCTCATCCAGAGCCAATCCCAAAGAGGGTCCGGCTCAGCCGCCCTGCATGATGGCTACGCGAATCGCAGAATCGATGCTGTTCTGCGTCATGTAGTCTTTCAGGTTCTTGATCGCAAGATCAGTTGCCTTAAACATAAAATAAAACCTCCTAGAAATAGTTCGGTCGCGAAATCGTCGATGACGATCAGGCAACATTGAAAACATCATAAGGCAAATGTATTTAAGCAATTTAAGTTGCAGTGCGGAAGAAGTCAAGGAGTATCCAGTCCATCCGCAATGGAAATACCTGACAACAAAACTCCCCCCGCAGCGCGAGCCAAACTACGCGCCAGGGGGGAATGATGACAAAATGCTTGAATTTAGCAATTTGCCGACGGTATGCTCAATTACAAATTGTTACCAACTTCCACACACGATCTGCTGGAGAAAATAGCATGAAGAAAATCGTCATTTCCACCGGCGGCGGCGACGCCCCCGG
>DHYT01000006.1 GCA_002415465.1 Desulfobulbaceae bacterium UBA5123 | reverse complement strand
GCGGGTGCGGGAGGGGATTCCCCCCGCACCCGCGCCAATCAGAGCGGGATGGTAAAGAGCAGGGTCTCGTCGGGGAAGATTCGGTGCGGCCGTTTGATGGTTACCCGCACCGAATCGCCGACCTTCTTTTCGAGCATGATGACCTTGAGGTCGGTGATCGAGGCGACGGGTTGGTCGTCCATGGCCAGGATGATGTCATCCTCGCGCAGCCCTGTTTTCTTGGCCTGGCCGTTGGGGGAGAGTTGCTCGATGCGCACCGGCCCGTCCTTTTCGTCAAGCACCACCCCCATGATCGGCGCCGGCGGCAGCTTGGCCGGGGCGAGGAGGAAGGCGAAGTCGAGCTGTCTGGGGTCTGCCTCGGTGGAGTTGATGTTCGCCACCACCGCCTGCCTGACGTCGATCCGGCGCGCCACCCGTGGCGGGATCGCCTCCGCCTTGGCGACGTGGCCGACGCCGGCGATCACCACCATCCGCTGCTCGGGGTGGGTGGTGAGGTATTCGGCCACGGTGGCGGCCATGGTTTCATCCCACAGCGCCTGGGCCTGGATGAAGCCCGTGAACTGTTCCGGGGTCGGGGCCGCGTGCATGGTGAACACCGAATGGATCCGCTCCCGGTAGCCGGGGATGTCGAGATCGCGGTCTTCCGGCAGCAGTTTTTGTTCCTCCTCGCTTAGGCCTGCGGTGCCGCTCTCCTTGAATACCTTGCTCACCACCTCTTTCTGCTGGTTGAGGGCAAGGAGCGGGATATGGTGGCGGCTGGCGAAGCGGATGATGTCGCGGTAGTTGCGGTAGTCGTAGCCCCACCGGGTGAAGTATTCGGTGCGGCGGAGCATNNGAACATCTCCATGCCGATGGCGAGCTTCGGGTCTTGCCGATGGATGGCGCGGATGAGCCGCAGCTGGAGGAGGTGATCCTCGTAGGTGGTGTGGCCCTCGCCCACGTAGATGACCCTGGCGGCAAGCAGTTGCGAGACGATGTCGGCAAAGGATTGGGTCTTGGCGACCGTCACGGCCTGGGGCGGCTGGTCCAGCGAAAAGGCGAGGCCGTGTTCGGCCTCGGGTTCCCGTTTGTCGATTGCCCGGCCGTTTTCGAAATGCAGATAGCCGTACTTGCCGTAATGGCGGAGCTTGTCGGCGGCCGCCCGGATCTGCTCGGTGGTGTCGGCGGTCACCAGCACCGCCACCGCGTCGGGGTGCAAGGGGTTGCTTCGGACATCAACGGTGACGCCGGTGGCCGGATGCGCCGGGGTGGCGAACAGGGAGCGCGAAAGCGAGGAGGGGTTGAGGAAGATCACCGAGGCGGCCGCAACATCCTTGTCGGTGGCCTCGGCGGCGGTTTTGATCTCGCACCCCATCGCTTGCAGGGTCTCCAGCATCGGCGCGAAAAGCTCGCCCGCGTCCTCCGCCACCACCGCGATTTTTTTGGGCGCCCCGTCGAACCGGGACCAGACCGGCGGGATCTCATCCCTGCTCAGTCGCCGCATCAGGTCGAGATTCGGGTCAACCACCAGTTCGGTGGGCGGCGCGTCCTGGGGCAGGACCACCTTGGTTTCCTTGTCGGTGACGGTGATCGGGGTGATGGTCCGCTGGTCGTTGATCCCCACCAGCACCTTTACCGTCAGCCGGTACGGGGTGTCGCCCGGCTGGACGATGGTGAAGGAAAGCTCGGGGCGCTCCGCCTTTTCCTCGACCTTCAGCCCCTTGATCTGCAGCTCCGGGAGGTCGGCGCGGGTGAGCCATTGCGTAAAGAAATCGGTCAGATCCTGCCCGCTTGCCTTGGTAAAGCTTTCCCGCAGGTCATCCCAGGAGGCGGTGCGGAACCGCAGCCGTTGGTAAAAATCCCGCAGGCCCTGGTTGAAGGCGTTGTCGCCGAGCTGCTGGCGCAGCATGTGGAAGAACATCGCCCCCCTGGCGTAGCCGATGGCCCGGCTCTGCTGCGCGCCGGAATCGAGATGGCTGGCGCCGCCCTGGAACCGGCTGAGGGGGATGTCGTTTCCGGCCGGGACGTAGCTCTGATACTTGACCAGTTGCGCCTGCCGGAACTCCATGCCTTTTCCCGCATCCTCGGCAAAGGCGTGGTCGGCCAGATAGGTGGCCAGCCCCTCGGCCCAGTTGCCCTGTCCGTAGTCGACCTCCACCGCGTTGCCGAACCACTGGTGCAGCACCTCGTGGCCCAGGGAGGTTTCGGTGATGAAGGGCAGCCGCGCCACCGCCTGCCCGAGCAGGGTGAAGGTGGGCATGGCGTAGCCGGTGGGAAGGCGGTTTTCCACCACCGAGAACCGCTGGTAGGGGAAGTCGCCGAGCAATTTTTCGTAACGGGCGAGGTAGCCTTTGGTTTTGTCGCGGTAGTGCGCGGCGAGTTGCGCGTCTTCCTTGAAGAAATAGGTGACGAGTTTCTTGTCGCCGGCAAGGGCGGTTTCCTCGACCACATACTCGCCGGCGACGAGGTGGAGGGTCGCGAGCGGCTGCGCGGGATAAAAGCGGAAGCGGCGGCCGGAGTCGACTGCCTCTTCCTCGGTCCGGTCCGCCTCGGCGATGGCGGTGAAGGAGCGCGGCACATCAACCTCCAGGGTGCAGAGGCAGGGCGTGTCCAGGCGCGGATGCCAGAAGCCGGTGAGGGTGATCCCCTCCGCGCCGATCAGGTTGTCGACGGCCTCGCGGGCGGCGGTCGGGACGATTTTTGCAAAGGAGACGGTAATGGTCTGCTCCCGATCCGCGGCCGGGATGGCGAGGGAATGGCCGTCCGCCGCGCCGGGGGAGAGTTCCGACCCGTTCAGCCTAAGCGAGGTGACGGTGAGATCGCCAAGCTCAAGTTGCGCCGCGCGATCTGGCGGCAGGGTGAACCGCGAGGTGCCGGCGATCCGGCCGGCGGCAAGATCAAAGCCCACGGTAAGCTGGTGCCGCGGCAAGGGCTCGGCGCAAACGGCGGGGGCGGCGGCAAGGGAAAGGGCCAGCATCAGCAGCAGCGCCGGCAGCGATCTTTGTCTAGGCAACGGAAATGTTCGCGGCTTGCTGCCATTGGGCAAGTAACTCCAGGGCTTGGGTGGCACGATATTCTCCTCGCAGGCGTTTCGGCATCTTCTTGCCAATGGGCGGGAAAAGGCCGAAATTGACGTTGGACGGTTGAAAGTGCTTGGTTTCGGTGTTGGTCAGATGGTTGACCAGCGCCCCCAGGGCGGTCTCGGCGGGCGGCACGACCGGTTCCCGGCCCTGGGCGATGCGGGCGCCGTTGATCCCGGCCAGCAGCCCCATGGCGGTGGACTCCACATACCCCTCCACCCCGGTCAACTGCCCGGCCAGCAGCAGGTCGGGCCTATTTTCGCATTGCAGGGTCGGCCGCAGCACCTTGGGCGCGCAGATAAAGGTGTTGCGGTGGATGCTGCCCAAGCGGTCGAACTCGGCGTTTGCCATCCCCGGAATCATCCGGAAGATCCGTTTCTGTTCCGGGTAGGTGAGCTTGGTCTGGAAACCCACCATGTTGTAGTGGCTGCCCTCCAGGTTCTCCTTGCGCAGCTGCACCACCGCGTATGCGTCGCGGCTGGTGCGCGGGTCGGGCAGCCCCACCGGTTTCATCGGTCCGAAGCGCAGGGTTTCGTCGCCCCTGGCAACCATCACCTCAATGGGCAGACAGCCCTCGAAGTATTTTTGTTCCTCGAAAGATTTCAGCGGCACCGTCTTCGCCTCTTTCAAGGCGTTGATGAAGGCGAGGTAATCCTCCTTGCTCATCGGGCAGTTGAGGTAGTCGCCGGGGCCGTCGTCGTAGCGCGAGGCCTGAAAGATGATGGCGCGGTCCAGCGATTCCGCCGCGACGATGGGGGCGATGGCGTCGTAGAAGGCGAGATGCTCGTCGCCGGTGAGTTCCGCAAGCGATGCGGCCAGCGGCGATGAGGTGAGCGGGCCGGTGGCGAGGATGATCGGTCCGTTGCCCGGCGGCGGGATTTTTTTTATCTCACCCCGGCAGATCGTAATGTTGCTGTGGTTTTCGATGCGGGCGGTGATCCAGTCGGCAAAACGGGTCCGGTCCACGGCCAGCGCCTTGCCGGCCGGCACCTTGGTCGCCTCGGCCGCCTCCATCAGCAGGGAGCCCAGCCGCCGCATCTCTTCCTTCAAGAGTCCCACCGCCGAATGGGGGTCGTCGGAACGCAGCGAGTTGCTGCAGACCAGTTCGGCCAGCGCGGGCATGGAGTGGGCGGGGCTGTACTGGTCCGGCTTCATTTCGTGCAGCCGCACCGAAAGCCCGCGCCGGGCGGCCTGCCAGGCCGCCTCGCAGCCGGCGAGGCCGCCGCCGATGATGGTGATTTCCTGTTCGCTCACGGTGTGTTCTCCGACCTTAGAGGGGATTGCTGTGGGTGTCTGCTGGAAGTTGTAGCATACAATGGGCAGGGGATGAAACAGAACCGGCGACTGGATCGCGGGAAAAGCGAGCCGTCGCCGGTTGGGAATCGAAATAAAATCGGTCTGATTACAGGCCGAGGGATCCCTTGATCGCGGCAACCACCGCGTCGCTGGAGGTGCCGGTGACGGTCTTCACCAGCCCGGCCTTCTTGTAGAAGCCGATCAGGGGCGCGGTTTTCTGGTTGTAGGTCTCAAGGCGGTGGCTGATCGCCTCCTCGGTTTCGTCGGCGCGCTGCACTACCGGGCTTCCGCACTTGTCGCAGATCCCTTCCTTCTTGGGCGGGTTGCTCTTGACGTTGTAGATGGCCTGGCAGGCGCCGTTTTCGCAGGTGCGGCGGGTGCAGAGGCGATCGAGGATAACGTCGCGGGGAACGTCGATGTCAACGGCCATGTCCAGCTTGATGCCCAGTTTCTTGAGCAGCTCGGTGAGCGCCTCGGCCTGGGGGATGGTGCGCGGGAAGCCGTCGAGCAGGAAGCCCTTCTTGCAGTCGTCCTCCTGCAGGCGGCCCTCCATGATCCCCATGATCAGCGAATCGGGAACCAGATCGCCGCGGTCCATGTAGCCCTTGGCCTCCTTGCCGAGATCGGTGCCGGCCTGGACGGCGCCGCGCAGGATGTCGCCGGTGGAAATCTGCACCGAGCCGTCGAGCGCGGTGAGCATCTTGGCAACGGTGCCCTTGCCGGCGCCGGGAGCGCCCAAAAGAATCAGTTTCATATCTAACCTCCGTGTAATAGTGTAATTAGGTGTGGGTTCGTCATTCTTGGGCGGCCACTATACACAATTTGCTCCCGTTTGTAAAAAGGCAAAAACGGATTTTTTCATGGGGCCTTTTTAGAGGTGTGGAGAGACAAGAATCACCCTTCTTGACAACCGCCGGATGTGAACTTATTTGTTTTGGTAGCTCATGATAAACCCCATTAATACATGGGGTTATTGATATTTGCGCCGGTGCGGCGTTGGCGCGCGGCGCGTGAACATTTCTACCAAGGAGGTGGCAAGATGGCGATTATCAGATTCGGTGACCGGCCCTTTTTCCGGAGTCCGTGGTCGGAGTTCGAGCGGATGCGTCGAGACATGGATGCGTTGCTGCAGTATTGGGGCGGGGAAGGCGGCCGCGGCGAGGCGATGGTGTATCCCCTCCTCAACATCTTTGAGGACAAGGACAGCATCTATGTATATGGGGAGGTGCCGGGGGTGCTGCCGGAAAACCTCGACGTCAGCGTTGAGGGGGAGACCCTGATCATCAAGGGCGAGCGCAAGCCCTGGCAGGCCGGCGAGGATGTTTCCTTCCATCGGCGGGAGATCCAGAGCGGCACCTTCAGCCGCGCCGTCACCCTGCCGACCAAGGTGAACACGGACCGCGTCGAGGCGAGGGTGGTTGACGGCATTCTCAGCGTCACCCTTGCCAAGGCCGAGGAGGTCAAGCCACGGCAGGTCGAGATCAAGATCGGCTAAGTGTCATCATCTGCGAATGAGGTGCTTCCATGAAAGACAAGGAATTACAGGTACAACCCAAACATCACGTGCAGCAGGGCGGGGAGCCCACCAAGCCGGAGAAGCAGTTTGTGCCGGCGGTGGATATCTATGAGACGGATAAGGCGGTAACGGTGGTGGCCGAGATGCCGGGGGTCGCCAAAACCGGCATCGAGGTAAGCCTCGAGGACGGCGTGCTCACCATGACCGGCGAACGGCACAACGGCTTGGAGAAAGGGGCCTTGTTGCTGCGGGAGTTTGATGCCGGCCGCTATGTGCGGAGATTCACGGTGTCTGAAAATATCGATCAGGAACATATCAAGGCGACCATGGTTCATGGCATGCTGACCCTGGTGCTGCCCAAGATTCCTCCGGCCAGCCCGCGGCGGATCGAAGTGCAGGGCGGATAACGCGCCGGCGGTCTGTGTTGGTCGCCGCGCCCTATAAGCCGTCGCCGAAATGGCGGCGGCTTTTTTTGTGAATTGCCGGCAAAAATAAAATAAGGGTAGTTTTTGCCATTAGGGTATGATTAATTGATACTTGTTTGACCGTAACTGGTCGGTTTGCCACATTTTCTTTGGTCTTTCCCGAGGTTAGGGGATTGTTTCCATTGCTTAATCCCGTATCGTTAGAGCATCCTCCGTGATCCTACGTCGCCGCTATCTACAAAGATACCTTAAATGCTTGCTGGGGGCGTTTCTGCTTCTTTTGGGCTGGGCTGCCTCTTGCCCAGGCGGGGCGGCGGCGGTGGACATCTATTACTTCAGCCCTGACTCGCCGCAACGCAATTTGGGGGGGTTGAAGCGGGAGATGGAAGTATTCTTCAGCCATGGTGATTTTTCGGCCAATTTTCAACCCTTTGCCCATTTTGTTGATTTCGACCAGACGGTGCGGAAGAAGATGCCGTCGTTCCTGCTCCTCCCATCCTGGTATTACCGGCTCTATGGCGAAAAGCTGGGACTGCGTCCCTTGATGTCGCCTCTGTTCAAAGGCGCCACGACCTATCAGAAGGTTCTGCTGGTGCGGAAGGGGTCCCCGATCACCATGGCGACAATCAGCAATCAGTCGCTGGCCATGACCACCCTGGGGCCTGCCGATGAATCCACCCTGAATTCCATCCTTTTCTCCGCCCATGGTGTGGATTCGCACGCCCTGAATATCGTTACCGTTCCCAAGGATGCCGATGCCCTGTTCGCACTTGCCCTGGGGCATGTGGACATGGCCTTGGTCGGCAAGCGCAGTATCGCGCAGATCGGCGAGGTCAATCCGAAGATCCTGTTGTCGGTGCAGCCCCTGGCGGAGTCCGCGCCCATTCCCGGCCCTATTCTCTGTTACGCCAAGGGCAAGGTGGATGGGACGGTTGTCGAGCAGCTGAAGGGGCTGCTGCAAAAGAAACCGAATGGCGCCAATGTGCTGGAAATATTGCAGATAGACGGCTGGAGGGTGGTCGGTGAATAGAATCATTCCGGCGATATTGACATGCTTCCTGCTCGCGGTTGCGGCAACGACGTCGTTTGCCGCGTCCGGACCGGTAGTCGTCCTCCTCAGTGACCAGGAGGCAGCCTATGCGTTGCCGGTGGAAACCTTCAGGGCCGAGTTTGATGGGCCGGTGCGGGTCTTCAACCTGGAGGGCGATGTGGATCGGGCCGCGAGCGTGATGGGCGAGATCTTGGCCCTGGACCCCTCGCTGCTCTTCACCCTGGGGGCCAAGGCTTCCTATGTCGCCAAGGTCTGGACCCATGACCGGCCCGAACTGCCGGTTCTTTTCGCCATGGTGCTCAATTGGCAGCGATACCGGCTCACCGAGGGGCAGGCGAACGTTTTCGGCATCGATTCAGGCGTGGAGCCGGGGGTGCAGTTCGCGCACATGCTGATGCTCTCTCCCGCCATCAAGCGGATCGGCGTCATCTATAACGCCGACCTTTCCACGGAAACGGTGGCGCAGGCCCGGGCCGCGGCCCAGGTCTTCGGGATCGAACTCGTCGAGCAGACGGTGAGCCGGTCGTCCGATCTGCAGCGGGCCTATCAGGAGATCAGCGGCCGGATTGACGGCCTGTTGATACTTGCCGATCCCGTGGTCTACACCCTTGAGAACGTGGCCTGGCTGCAGTCGCGTTGCATGCGCGATCAACTGATCTGCGTCGGACAATCGGAAAACGTCGCCAAAACCGGCATCCTGATGGCCATTGACCCAGATGTGCCCAATATCGGCGCCCAGGCCGCGGCCATGGCNNACAGCCCCAGGACGTCGGGGTGATGCCGCCGCTCGGCACCAGATTGTATCTCAACCTGCGGACCGCCCATAAGATCGGCTTGCAGCCCAGCCGGGCCGCAATCAATCTGGCGTCGGAAGTGTTTGACGAGCAATAATCCCTTTTCCCGGAAGGACGCCCCCCCATGCGGAAAAACTTTCGGAGCCTTCTGCATCGCCCCTCCATTCGGCTGTATTTCATTGTCATGAATATGGTCGTCCTCTGCCTCCTGTTCCCTACGGTCAGCCTTCTTTTCATGCACGAGGAAAAGGGTTTTCGTGACGCCCAGCTCGAGCGGACCATCAGCCAGATGCGGGAAGGCCTGGAAAGCCGGGGCGCGGCCCTGGCGCACAGCATGGCCTTGAGCGCCGAGGAGGCGGTGGCCGGCTATGATTATAANNCAGAATCGGGCGGTGGTGCATTCCATTCCCGGGCAGGTGGGGGTCGAGTTGACAGGCAAGCTCGACCGGCGGGCTGAAAAGATTTTGCACAGCGAGTTTCCAGCCACCCGCCCCGCCGGGCGGATGGTAACCCCGGTTCGTTTCGTTCAGGGATGGCTGGATGATGGCGAGCAGGAGGTTCTTGAGGCGATCGTGCCCCTGTACAGCGGCAATCAGTGCTGGGGCGGGATTCGGCTCGGCTTCTCGCTGGCGGCCCACCAGCGCCAGATTCGTCAGACCGAGTCGGAATGGGCCGCGCGCATGGACCATTTCCAGTTCTACTTTCTGACCCTGACCGCGTTCTTTTTTTCCGTCGGCGCTCTCGTTGCCGCCGTCTTCACCCGCTTTTTCGAACGCACCATGCACAATCTCAACGACGGCGTTTATCGGGTCAGCCTTGGCGATCTTGATCACGCCATCCAACAACCGGATCTGGTATGCGCCGAGGTGATGGATCTTTCCAATGCCTTCAACACCATGACCGACAAGTTGCGGACCTCTTATCGCCAGTTGGATGAATACAGCAAGGGGCTGGAGCAGAAGGTCGAGGAGCGGACCGCGGCCCTCAGGGAGGCGCAGGCGTTTCTGCTCCAGCAGGCCCATGAGGCGGGAATGGCGGAGATGGCGGGGGGCATTCTGCATAATATCGGCCATGCCATCACCCCCCCCAAGGGGGGCGCGACCATGATCCTGAAGCGGATTGAGGAAAACCCCGGGCGGGGGCCTGCCCGCGGGGGG
>DHYT01000033.1 GCA_002415465.1 Desulfobulbaceae bacterium UBA5123 | reverse complement strand
GACGGCCAGGGCAAGAAGATGAGCAAGAGCATCGGCAACGTCATCGCGCCCTCCGAGGTGATCAAGCAGTATGGGGCCGAGATCCTCCGCCTGTGGGTCGCCTCCGAGGATTACCGCGACGACGTCAAGATCTCAGACGAGATCCTGCGCCAGCTCTCCGACGCCTACCGCAAGATCAGGAACACCATCCGCTATCTGCTGAGCAACCTTTACGACTTCGACCCTGCCGTTAACCGGGTAGAGCCGGCCGCGATGGGCGAGCTCGACCAGTGGGCGCTGTCGCAGTTTGAGCAGTTGAAGCGCAAGGTGAAGAAGGGGTACGACAACTTCGAGTTCCACGCGGTCTATCATGCCCTCTATCACTTCTGCACGGTGACCATGAGCGCCTTGTATCTCGACATCATCAAGGACCGCCTCTACACCGAGGCGCCTGATTCCCCGGCGCGCCGGGCGGCGCAGACCGTGCTCTACGAGATTGCCGACGGCGTCCTGCGGTTGATGACGCCGGTGCTTTCCTTTACCGCCGCCGAGGCGTGGGAGCATATGCCCGCTGCTGCCGCGCGCGGCGAGAATGTCTTTCTGGTAGATTTCCCCGCCGACAACGACGCCTTTCTCAAAAAAGAGCTCGATGCCAAGTGGGGGCGGCTGCTGGCGGTGCGCTCCGAGCTTACCAAGGCGCTGGAGATCGCCCGCCGCGACAAGGTGATCGGCCATTCCCTGGAGGCCGAGGTGCTGGTCAGGGTGGAGGGCGAGCTGGCGGATTTCCTGGCCGCCAACTGGCAGACCCTGAAAACGATCAGCATCGTCTCCGACCTGATCCGGGTGGATGCCATGACCGGCGAGGCATTCAGGGGCGAGGAACTGCCCGAGCTTTCCGTGCAGGTGCGGCCGGCCGCGAGCCAGAAGTGCGAGCGGTGCTGGACCCGGAGCGAGAGCGTCGGCGGCGATGCGGCGCATCCGTTGCTCTGCGGCCGCTGCCTGGCGGTGGTGAACCAACTGTGAGCCGCGCGAACCCTGCTGTCGCCCTGCTTGCCACCTCGGCCGTGGTCGTGTTTCTTGATCAGCTCAGCAAGTGGTGGGTGATGACTTCCTTTGCGCTGTTCGAGTCGCGGCCGGTGATCGACGGTTTCTTCAACCTCGTCTTCGTCACCAACTCCGGCGCCGCCTTCGGGTTGCTGGCCGGGCCGCAGGTCTGGTGGCGGCAGCTCTTTTTCGTATCGGCGGCGGTTCTTGCGCTGGGGATTCTGGTCGTTGCCTACCGGCATTATCGCTGTCAGGGCGCGATCTGGATGGTTTCCATCGCTTTGGTGGCGGGCGGAGCGGTGGGCAATCTCATCGACCGGCTTCGGTTCGGTTCGGTTATCGATTTTCTGGATTTTTATATACAAACATATCACTGGCCGGCGTTCAACGTGGCCGATTCGGCGATTACCGTCGGCATCGGACTCTTTTTTCTGGCCAGCCTGCGGGCCGAATCGCGCGGCGATGTCGGCGGGAGCGAGGGGTAGCAAGATGGCGACCAACGATGGCAAGAAGATAGCGTTTCTTTTTCCGGGGCAGGGTTCCCAGTTTCTCGGCATGACCAAGGGGTTTCGGGACCTGGACCCGCAGTGCGGCGAGTTGATGGCGCTGGCGGAAAAGGCCAGCGGCCTGCCGTTGACCACCCTCTGCGACGAGGGGCCGATGGAGGAACTGACCCGCACCCTGCACCTGCAGCCGGCGATGACCGCGGCCAATCTGATCTGCCATCGGGCGCTGGTCAAGGCCGGCGTCAAGGCCGATTACTGCTGCGGCCATTCCCTGGGCGAGTATGGCGCGCTCTGCGCGGCCGGCGTGCTTTCCGTTGAAGATACCCTGCGGCTGGTGACGGAGCGTGGGCGGCTGATGGAGCGCGAGGCGGCTGCGCATCCCGGCGCCATGCGGGCGGTGGTCAAGCTCGAAATCGAGGCGGTGGAGGAGGTCATCGCCCAGGTGCGGGGCGGCGTCCTCTGTGTCGCCAACCATAATTCCGCCCAGCAGATCGTCATCTCCGGCGAGGAAGGGCCGGTGGAAGAGGCGGCCAGGCTGGTGGCCGACCGGGGCGGCAAGGCGATCCCCCTCAAGGTGAGCGGGCCCTGGCACAGCGAGTTGATCGGCGGCGCGGTAGCGGATTTCGCCGCCGCCATGGCCAGGATCGATTTCCGGGCGCCGGCGGTGCCGATCCTCTTCAACGTGACCGCCGCCACCGAAACCGATCCGGCGGCGATCCGGGAGATCATGGCCCGGCAGATCTCTTCGCGGGTGCGCTGGTTTGAGACCGTGCAACGGCTGATGGCTGAGGATGTGCGGGTCTTCATCGAGGTGGGGCCGAAAAACGTCCTCACCGGCCTCTTGAAAAAAATCATCCCGGACGAGTATGCGCATCTGGCCCTGCAGGTGGATTCCCCTGAAACATTAGAGGCCTGTCTCGCGGAGATTGCCGGCGGTTGAAGGCGCGGTTTCGGCAAAAAAGCTGTCGCCGGGGCGGGGTCGCGGACCTCGCCCCGTTATTTTTTTCGGGTAGCCGGTTGTCCTGAAAATATCCCGCCGGTTGTGCTTGACATCTGCTGGCGAGACAAGTATCTTTGTCGGATTTTCCAAAGTGGGCGTTTGCGGTTTGCCGTTGTGCGCCCCGGACATGCTGTTGAAACTCTGCGGCGGGCAGCGCCCCGGCCGTTTTTTTGTAGAGAGAACCGATGTTTGACAATCTTTCCGACCGGTTGAGCGGTGTCTTCAAGAAGCTGCGCGGCCACGGCAAGCTGAGTGATGAGAATATCAAGGAGGCGATGCGCGAGGTGCGCATGGCGCTGCTTGAGGCCGATGTCAACTTCAAGGTTGTCAAGGATTTCATCGCCGCCGTGCAGGAGAAGGCGGTTGGCCGGGAGGTGCTGGACAGCCTTTCGCCGGGGCAGCAGATCGTTAAGGTTGTCCACGACGAGTTGATCGAACTGCTCGGCGGCAAGACCGAATCCCTCGATCTGGGTGGACGGCAGCCGGCGGTGATCATGGTGGTGGGTCTGCAGGGTTCCGGCAAGACCACCTCCATTGGCAAGCTGGCCAAGCTGTTGAAGGGGCAGGGCCGCAAGCCCTATCTGGTGCCGGCCGACGTCTACCGGCCCGCCGCCATCGAGCAGTTGAGGGTGCTGGGGGAGCAGATCGGCGTTGAGGTGCACGCCTCCTCCGCTGATCAGGACCCTGTCTTCATCTGTCGGCAGGCGGTTGAGGCGGCCCGGGCGCGGGGATTGAACACCGTCCTCGTCGATACCGCCGGTCGGCTCCATGTCGATGAAGAGCTGATGGGTGAGCTGGTCCGGATCAAGGACGCGGTGAATCCGGCGGAAATCCTCTTTGTCGCCGACGCCATGACCGGCCAGGACGCGGTCACCGTCGCCGACAAGTTCAATCAGGATCTGGCGATCACCGGCGTGGTGCTCACCAAGCTAGAGGGTGACGCCCGTGGCGGCGCCGCGCTCTCCATCAAGAAGGTGACCCGCCGGCCGATCAAGTTTGTCGGTGTCGGCGAGGGGATGGACGCCCTTGATGTCTTCCATCCCGACCGGATGGCCTCTCGGATCCTGGGGATGGGCGATGTTCTCTCCCTGATCGAGAGAGCCGAGGCGGTGGTCGACAAGAAAGAGTCGGCCCGGCTGGCCAAGAAGATCAGCAAGAACGCCTTTACGCTGGAGGATTTTCGCGGGCAGATCCAGCAGATCAAGAAGATGGGCAGCCTCGAGCAGATCCTTGGCATGATCCCGGGCATGAATCAGCTCAAGCAGTTGAAGAACATGCCCAAGCCCGATGAGAGAGAGCTGGTGCGGGTTGAGTCGATCATCAATTCGATGACCAGGGACGAGCGGAATAACCATCTCATCATCAACGCCAGCCGCCGGCAGCGGATTGCCAACGGCAGCGGCACCTCCTTGCAGGATGTCAACAAGGTGCTGAAGAGCTACGGCGACATGTTGAAGATGATGAAGAAGATGAGCGGCAAGGGCATGTTCGGCGCCGCCGGCGCCGGCGGCGGCAAGAAACGGAAGCTGCCCAAGGGGCTTCGCCGCTGAGGCGGGGCAGGGCAGGGAAAGGCAAACAGAGCGGAGTCGGTGCATGGCGTCGATTCCGCGGCATGATACACGCAGAGTAAGAGATTGAGCAATCATGGTCGCCCACGGCAGCGTCGGCGATAACACCTCAGGAGGAACAGCAAGGATGGCAGTCAGGATTCGTTTGAGCAGGCATGGCAGAAAGAAAAAACCCTTTTACCGGATCGTTGTCGCGAGCGCGGAAGCGGCCCGTGACGGCAAGTTCCTCGAGGTTGTCGGCACCTATGATCCGTTGCAGGATCCTGCCGCCATCACCATCAAGCAGGACAAGCTGCAGGCATGGCTCGACAAGGGCGCACTGCCCACCGATACCGTGAAAAGCCTCATCGTGAAGCATGCTGCAACCGCAGCGGCGGAATAATCACAGATGAAGGAACTGGTAACCTTCATCGCCAGTTCGTTGGTTGATAACCCGGATGCCGTCCAGGTCAACGAGGTTGACCAGGATGACACGGTGGTGTACGAATTGCGGGTCGCCAAGGAGGATCTTGGCAAGGTGATCGGCAAGCAGGGACGGACGGCGCGCGCCATCCGAGCCTTGCTGACCGCCACCGCCGGCAAGACCAACCGGAAGGCAAGACTGGAAATTGTTGAGTAAGGGCGTGGCGCGGCGTTCCGGAGGACGGCTTGGAAGACCCGGATGATTATCTGCTGATCGGCAAGTTGGTCAAGGCCCACGGCATCAAGGGCGAGGTGAAGTTCAAGCCCTATGCCGACGACGTAAGCAACATACCCCATTACGAGGCAATGCTCCTCCGCAAGCCCGCGAGTGATGAAGGTTTGCTCTGTGAGGTCAGTCACTGGCGGCTTGCCGGCAGGCAGGCGATCCTCAAGTTTGAGGGCGTCGATACCTGCAACGACGCGGAAGCGCTGGTCGGCCATGAGGTGTGGGTCGACAAGACGGCATTGCCGCCGCTGGCCGAGGATGAATTCTACTGGCACGAGTTTGAAGGGTTGCGGGTTGTGACCGACGCGGGCCGTGATCTCGGCACCATCGCCGCCCTGATGGCCGCCGGGCCCTATGATGTGCTGGTGGTGCGCGGTCGCGGGCATGAGTATCTGATTCCCGCCCGCAACGAGTTTATTGTCGGGCGGGAAGGCGACACCCTGATCGTGTCGCCGCCGGACGGCCTGCTGGAAATGAACAAATGAGGGTGAGCCCCTCCCCCTGGCGATGGGGGTGCCACGAAGGTCGTTGCGGCCGGAGAGCAAGGTTTGCGCCATGCGCTTTGATGTCCTGACGATTTTCCCGGATCTGCTGACCTCGCCGTTGGGCGAGGGGATTATCAGGCGGGCCATCGCCGATCGCAAGATCGATGTCCGGTTGCATGACATCCGGCAATACGCCGTCGATAAACAGGCCATGACCGACGACCGCCCCTTTGGCGGCGGCGAGGGCATGGTGATGAAGCCGGAGCCGATCAGCGCCTGCCTTGCCGCGGTGAGAAGCCAGGCCCCGGACGGACATGTGGTGCTGTTGAGTCCGCAGGGCCGGGTCTACAACCAGCAGGTGGCCGGGGAACTGGCGGCGCGTGAGCATCTGATTCTGCTCTGCGGGCGCTACGAGGGGGTTGACGACCGTGTGCGCGCCCTCTACGTCGATGAGGAAATCTCCATCGGTGACTATATCCTCACCGGCGGCGAACTGGCGGCCATGATCCTGATCGATTCCGTCACCCGTTTGCTGCCAGGGGTGCTTGGCTGTTCCGATTCCGCGACCCAGGATACCTTCAGCCGGGGATTGCTCAAGCATCCGCAGTATACGCGGCCGCGTGCATTCGAGGGGGTATCGGTTCCCGAGGTACTCTTTTCCGGGGACCATGCCGCCATCGCCGAATGGCGACTGGTCGCCTCGGTGCGGGCCACCGTGGAACGGCGTCCTGAGTTGCTCGGGCGGGTGCGGTTCAGCAAGCAGGAATGGAAGATTTTGGCCCGGCATGGCCTGCAGGAACAGGCAAAGATGCTGGGCGCCGGCCTGCAGGAAAAGGCGGCCTCATGAATGCGCCGACCTTGAAGGTCGATCTGGCGCTGGTGCACTATCCGGTCAGTAACAAGCATCGGGAGATCATCGGCTCCGCGGTCACCAACCTCGATCTGCATGACATGGCCCGGGCCGGCCGCACCTTCGGCGTCGACAACCTGTTTGTGGTGACGCCCTTCGACGACCAGCGGCAACTGGTCGACGAGATCCTCGCCCACTGGTCCAGCGGCCATGGCGGCAGGGTCAATCCGGATCGCAAGGAGGCCTTGTCGATAATCCGCCTCACCGCCGATCTGGCCGGGGTTTACGAGGCGGCGACCGGCAAGTGGGGCGAGCGGCCGATGGTGCTAGCCACCTGCGCGCGATGCCAGGGGGATGGCGTTCATTCCTACGAGTCGGTGCGGGAGCGGATATTTGCCGGACGGCCCATCCTGCTCCTCTTCGGAACCGCCTGGGGGCTTGCCCCGGAGGTGATGCAGGCGGTGGACGGTTTTTTGCCCCCGATCTGCGGGCAAATGGAGTATAATCACCTTTCGGTGCGCTCGGCGGCTTCCATCATCCTTGACAGGCTGCTTGGAAAACGATAACAGTGTGGCGGCGGTTTTTTTGCAGAAAGTCGCTTTGAGATATACTAGAAACAATCGAATCAAGAAGGATCGACATGAAGAAGACACAGATTGAAATGATCGAAAGAGAGCAGATGCGCCATGATATGCCGGATTTCCGTACCGGCGACACCGTGAAGGTGCATATCCGTATCATTGAGGGTGACAAGGAGCGCGTGCAGATCTTCCAGGGCGTGGTTATCCGTCGCCGTCGCGGCACCATGGGCGCGAGCTTTACGGTTCGCAAGATGTCCCATGGCGTCGGCGTTGAGAAAACCTTTGCCCTTCATTCTCCCCGTCTGGAAGTGGTTGAGGTGGTCACCCAGGGTAAGGTGCGCCGCTCTCGTCTTTACTATCTCCGCGATCTGCGCGGCAAGGCCGCCAGAATCAAGGAAAAGGGCTTCAATTAATCGAAGTTCATCAAGCAGGGGCGGAAGGCGCTGGAAGGCGTGTATCCGTCCCTGCTTTTTTTGTTTTCCGCTCCTTCACCGGCCCGACGATGCCGGGAAGCCTTGGCTGTGGTCGATTGAGCCGCACGTGCCGCGCGCATCGCGCGGACGCGACCTCATGATTCCTGCCGTGATGTGCCGGCGGTAAGACGCCGGCAATATATAGAGGTGGATCGTTTTGCCGATTCAGCAAAGCCTGGGACCCGGTTTTGTCGAAAGCGACTCCTTTGCCTACGAGCGGCGTCTAATCGAAAAAGGCATGACCGTTGTCGCAGGGGTGGACGAGGCCGGGCGCGGCCCGCTGGCCGGTCCGGTGGTGGCGGCATGCGTGGTTCTCCCCGGTGATTGCGATTTCACCATCTTCAAGGATTCCAAGAAACTATCGGCATCCGTGCGTCTGCGGCTCCGTAAGGAGCTTGATCGCATCGCCGCCCATGTGGGGATCGGGATCGTCTCTCCCCAGGATATCGATCGTTTGAATATCCTGCAGGCCTCGTTGTTAGCCATGCGGCAGGCCATGGAGGCCTTGCCGGTCAATCCCGATTTCCTCCTGGTGGACGGCAAATTCCCGGTCCCGGTTCCCGTTGCGCAACAGCCCCTGATCCGCGGGGAGTCCCGCAGCGCCTCCATCGCCGCCGCCTCCATCGTCGCCAAGGTAACCCGCGATCACCTGATGGAGGGGTATCACGAGCAGTTTCCCGCGTATAATTTCCGCAAGCATAAAGGGTATCCCACCGCCGAGCACCGGCAGGCAATCCGCGTGTGCGGTCCTTGCCCTATCCATCGCCTGAGCTTCCGGGGGGTGCGTGAATTTGTCGGCGCGACGGGATGAGTCGGGAACGCCTTACGCTGGGCCGACAGGGGGAAGAGCATGCCGTCGGGCATCTGCGTCGGCTCGGGTACCGGATTCTCTGCCGTAACTATC
This sequence comes from Desulfobulbaceae bacterium UBA5123, assembly GCA_002415465.1. GTDB lineage: Bacteria > Desulfobacterota > Desulfobulbia > Desulfobulbales > UBA5123 > UBA5123. The sequence goes on along the minus strand of DHYT01000033.1, from coordinate 9,907 downwards.
GGCGGCGGGAGGGTGAGATCGATATCGTCGCCGAGGATGGCGCGGTGTTGGTCTTTGTGGAGGTGAAGACCCGCTCCGGTGGGTCCTGCGGCGACCCGCTGGAGGCGGTGACAGCGCGCAAGCGCGGCCAGATCGCCAGGGCGGCGATGCGGTATCTGGCCGAGAACGACGCTCACCATCGCCCGGCCCGGTTCGATGTGGTTGGCGTAACGATAAAGGAAGGCGGCTCGTTTTCCCTGCAGCTGGTGAGGGATGCGTTCAGTCTCGACATGGATGGATGAATGATGGCGTCCGCAGGCATTGATAAACCGATTGGGATCACCATGGGCTGCCCGGTGGGGGTGGGTCCGGAGATCATCCTGCGCCATTTCGCCGAGGCCGGCGAGGGCATGGCGGCAACGGTGGTGCTGGGCGACGCCGATGTGCTGCGCCGGTGCGCCAGGCAGTTGGCGATCGGGGTGCCGGTGGTCGACTGGCAACCGGGACGGGCGGTGCCGTCGGGAGGGGTGCCGGTTCTCTCGCTTTCAAGCCTTGCCGCCGCCGATTGCCGCTGGGGCGAGCCCAACCGGCTGACCGGCCTTGCCATGGCCGGATATATAGAGGAGGCGGTTCGGTTGCTCAAGGCCGGGGCGTTGGCCGGGATGGTGACCTGTCCCATCGCCAAATCGGCGCTCAAGGCCGCGGGCTATGGCTATCCCGGACATACCGAGATGCTTGCCGAACTCACCGGCGTCGATGATTTTGCGATGATGCTCGCCGGTGACCGCTTGCGGGTGACCCTGGTGACCATCCACTGCTCCCTGCAAGAGGTGCCCGGCCTGCTGTCGGTGCCGGCGGTGGAGCGATTGATCAAGATCACCGGCCAGGCCCTGCGCGATGACTTCGGCGTGGCGTCGCCGCGGATCGCGGTGGCGGGGCTTAATCCCCATGCCGGCGAGGGGGGGATGTTCGGCGACGAGGAGGGGCGCCTCCTCGTCCCGGCCATCGATAACTGCCGGGCGGCCGGTTGGCTGGTTGCAGGGCCGTTCCCGCCCGATACGGTCTTCTTCAGGGCCGCCGGCGGCGATTTTGACGCGGTGGTCTGCATGTATCACGATCAGGGGCTGATCCCGTTCAAGTTGCTGCATTTTGCCGACGGGGTCAACGTCACCCTGGGGCTGCCCATCGTCAGAACCTCGGTGGATCATGGCACGGCGTACGATATCGCCGGCAAAGGGATCGCCAGCTCGGCAAGCCTCGGGGCCGCGGTCAGGTTGGCGGGCGAGATCGTCGCCAACCGTCGTCGGCGGAGGGAATAAGGCATGAGCAGGCATCCAGACCGCCGCGGACTCTTGATTATCTTCGAAGGGATAGACGGCACCGGCAAATCAACCCAGGTGCGGCTGTTGAGCGAGGCGTTGCGCGGCGCCGGCTGCGAGGTGGTCACCACCTTCGAGCCCACCGACGGTCCCTTCGGGAAGAAAATCCGGGCGCTGTTCAGCAACCGCGCCTCCCTGACCAGGGAGGAGGAACTGGCGCTGTTCATGGATGACCGGCGCTGGCATGTCAACGAGTTGATCGTTCCGGCGCTGGCCGCCGGCAAGATCGTTGTTTCCGACCGTTATTATTTTTCCACCGCCGCCTATCAGGGCGCCGCCGGGCTTGACCCGGAGCGAATCATCGCCGATAATGAGGCATTTGCGCCGGTTCCGGACTGTGTGTTGCTTCTGGAGGCGCCGGTGAAGCTGGGCCGCCGGCGGATCGAGGAATCGCGGCTGGAGAGCCCCAACGACTTTGAAAAGGAAGAGGGCTTGCAGAAGGTGAGCGCGGTTTTTGCCGCCATCAAACGAGAATATATCCACCGGATCGACGCCAGTCAGTCAATCGAGGTGGTGGGGCAGGCGGTATGGGCGCTGGTTTCGCCCCTTGTCGCCGGGCGGGGGAGGAAGGGCGCGCCATGCTGAGGAAACTGTGTTGGTCGGCCTTGCTGTTGTCCCTCAGCGTCTCCTGCGTCGCGGTTCCGCAGTCCGACGGCACCGGGCAAACGGGCGCGGCGCGGACGACCGAGGCCGGTGCGGGCGGGGCATCCGTCGATACCGGCTGCGCCTACTTCTATTTCCTCTGGGGCCGGGCCGCCGAGGTGGATCACCGCTACGCGGACGCGCTGACCGCTTATGAAAAGGCGCTGGCCTGTGACCCCGGCGCCGAGTATCTGATGCGCGGCCTGGTTGTCTTCTACATGCGGATGAACCGCAACGACGACGCGAACCGGCTCATCGGCAGGCTTTTGGCGCTTAACCCCCGGGATGTCGAGATCCTCACCCTCAAGGCCGGTTTGTATGCCAGCGAGGGGCGGGTCGATGAGGCGGCGGCGGTGTATAACGCCATTCTTGCCCTGACCCCCCGCGACGGCAACACCCTGCTGCGGCTCGGTTCGCTCTACGCCGGCAACAACCGGTTCAAGGAGGCGCGCAAGGTGCTGGAGCGGCTGGTGGGACTCGACGACCGTTCCTTTGTGGGCTACCAGTACCTGGCCAAACTGTACCGGCAGCTTGGCGAGTATGACAAGGCGATGGCCGCCTACGACAAGGCGCTTGCCCTGAACTGGTTGCCGGCTCTGGCCCTGGAGGCGGTTGATATTTTGGAGTATCGCAAGCAGTATGCGAAGGCGATCTCCTTCTGCCACCGGATCCTTGAGAATGAACCCGACGACGAGCAGGCGCGGCAGCGGCTGGTGCAGCTGCTTCTCGGCATGGGCGAGGTGGCGCAGGCGTTGGACGAATTGCGGGAGTTGCGGCGCTATGCCGCCAATGTCTTTGATGTCGATCTGACCATCGGCCGGATCCTGATCGAGCAGGAGCAGTACGACCAGGCGATCAGCCATTTTTCCGAGATGCTGGCCGTGGACCCCGACTCCGGCAATATCCATTATCTGCTGGCCTTGGCGTATGGGGCCAAGGGTGAGTCGGGCGAGGCGATCCGGTTTTTGCAGCATGTCACCCCCTCGGATACCGCCTATGAGGACGCCGTTCTGCTGCAGGTTGAGTTGTTGGTCAAGGAAGAGAGGCTTGCCGAGGCGGAGACGGCCCTGGTCGCGGCGATCGCCGATCCGGTTGCCCGGCGGCCGAGGTTTTATGGCGCCTTGGCCGCGCTCTACCGGCGACAGGCCCGGAACGAGGAGGGCCGCAAGGTCTTTGCCGAGGCCCTGCCGCTGTATCCGCAGGACGCCATGTTGCATCATGAATACGCCCTCTTTCTCGACCGCATCGGCAGTTTTGACGAGGCGCTGGCCGCCATGCAGAAGGTGCTGGCCATCGACCCCCATAATCCCTATGCCCTGAACTACATCGGCTACACCTGGGCCGACCGGGGCGAGAATCTCGCGAAGGCGCGCAAGTACATCGAAGAGGCGGTGGCGTTGCGCCCGGATGATGGGTTTATCCGCGACAGCCTGGGCTGGGTCTATTTCAAGCTTGGCGAAAGCAAGCGGGCGGTGGCCGAACTGACCAGGGCGCTTGAGCTTGTTGCCGATCCGGTGATTTTCGAGCATCTGGGCGACGTGCATGCCAAGGCCGGGCGGGCGGCGGAAGCGATCAAGGCGTATGAGCAGGCGCTGGCGCTTTTGGAAAAGGATGAAGAGCAGCAGCGGCTGCATGGCAAAATCAAGGCGCTGCGGGGTGGTTCGCGTTAAGGGAGCCAGTTCGCGGGGGAAGGGATCGGGCCATTGCATGAGCGGGAAGCGGATGACGACGGCGCCACCCTCGACGAGGTGGTTGAGGCTGGCCGCCCTTTGCGGGTTGCTGGTGTTGCTTGGCGGCTGCTTTGCCCTGCCTCGCGCCGTGGATCTCGCCAGTGACGGGGAGCGCGACGGGGTTGCGACGGCATTTGAGAGGTTGCGCCAGCGGCAGGATGCGTGTCACTGCTGCATCGATGTCGCCGTCAGCGTCACCTTGAAAGGGCTGCTGCGGTCGGGTTCGGTAAGCGGGTATCTGCAGGCGATGTCGCCGGCCTACCTGCGGTTTGTCGGCCTGAGTCCCATCGGGCAGCCGTTGATGATCCTGGTCACCGACGGCGATCGTTTTCAGTATCTGGCCGTGGATCAGGGCAAGGGCTACGAGGGCAGCGTCGCGGCGGAAACCTTCGTCAGGTATGCGCCGGCCGGATTTAGGCCCCATGAATCCTTTTATTGGCTCAGCGGCCGCCTGCCGCCCGGCGAGGCGGCGGTGGAAGAGGTCGGCCGCGCCCTCGACGCCTCGGGCTATTGGCTGACGGTGCGGGTCGGCAATGAGCGGCGGCGGCTGCTGTTCGATCCCGTTGCCGGGGTCATCCGCCGTCAGCAGGTGCTGAACGGCGCCGGCGATGATCTGCTTGAGGCGCGCTACGAGGCCTTCCGGGCCGCGGGGGCGAATGGATGCCTGCTGCCGGGCCGGATCGTTGTCACCACCCGGCAGCATTCAGGCACGCTTGAGATCGTGTTGAGCGACTGGCTCGATGAATCCGCGCTGACGGAAAAGGATTTCTCCTTCGCCTTGCCGCCGGGTTTTGAGCAGGTAGAGGTTCCCTGAGATTGAAATGATGCCGTAATCGCCGGCGAACGGCGGGCGATTGCGGCATTTTTTGCTGATTTTGCAGTCCAACTTTATCACCGGATACAACGTTAATGGCTTCAGATACAACCGAGGGTCAAGGGCAAACCGCGCCCGATGGCGGCGTTTTCATCAACGATGACATTCTCGATTCCATCCTGCCGTTGGTGAGCAAGCCCAGTCGGTATTGCGGCAACGAGATCAACGTCATCCGCAAGGAGTGGGGCGGCGTCCGGTTGCGGATGGCCCTCGCCTTTCCCGATCTGTACGAGATCGGCATGTCCCATCAGGGGTTGCAGATCCTGTATCATCTGGTCAACGGCCGGGACGATTTGCTCGCCGAGCGGGTGTATGCCCCGGACCCGGATATGGAGGCGGCGTTGCGCCAGCGGCGGGCGCCGCTGTTCTCCCTGGAATCACGGCGGCCGCTGGCGGATTTTGATCTCCTCGGGATCACCCTGCCGTTTGAGCTCTGCTACACCAACATCCTCACCATTCTCGATGCGGCAGGCTTGCCGCTGCGCGCGGCGGACCGCGATGAACGGTATCCGCTGGTGGTCGGCGGCGGCCCCTGCGCCTTCCATCCCGAACCGGTTGCCGAGTTCTTTGACGCCATCCTCCTCGGCGACGGCGAGGAGGCGATCCTCGAAATCGCCGACCTGCTCATCAAGGCCCGCGAGGAAGGGGCGGCACGGGGTGAGGTGCTCGACCGCCTGAGTCGGGTGGAGGGCGTGTATGTTCCCTCCCTCTTTGCGCCGGTCTACGGGGGGGACGGCGAGTTTGCCGGGATGCGACCGCTGCGGCCGGGATATGAGCGGGTGCGGCGGCGGGTGCTCGCCGATCTGGAATCGGTGCCCGCCCCCTATCCGCCCCTGGTGCCGCTCTCCAAGATTGTTCATGACCGGCTGGGGATCGAGATCGCCCGTGGCTGCACCCGTGGCTGCCGTTTCTGTCAGGCCGGGGTGATCTATCGGCCGGTGCGGGAACGGAGTCCGGAGCGGATTCTCGAACTGGCCCGTCAGGGGATCGATCAGGGCGGCTTCGAGGAGATGGCCCTGCTGTCGCTTTCCACCGGTGACTATTCCTGCCTGCCGGAACTGATGCTGGCGTTGATGAACACCTTTGTCCGCGAGCAGGTATCGGTGTCGATGCCCTCCATGCGGGTGGGCACCTTGACCCCCGAGATCATGGCCCAGATCAAGCGGGTCCGTAAAACCGGTTTTACCCTTGCCCCCGAGGCCGGCACCGACCGGCTGCGGCAGGTGATCAACAAGGGGATCACCGAGGTCGATCTGCTCAAGACCTGCGAGGCGGCATTCTCTCTCGGCTGGCGGCAGATCAAGCTCTATTTCATGTTCGGCCTGCCCACCGAAACCGACGAGGACCTGGCGGCGATTCCGGAGCTTGCCCGCAAGGCCCTGGCCGCGAGCTCCGGCGGCAACGCCACGGTCAGCGTCAGCGCCGCCACCTTTGTCCCCAAGCCGCACACCGTTTTCGAGCGGGAGCCCCAGCTTGCCATCGACGAGGGGTTTGCGCGGATCGATTACCTGAAGAGCCGGCTGCGGAGCAAGAAATTCAACCTGAAGCGGCATGACCCGCGGCAGAGCTACCTGGAAGGGGTTTTCTCCCGCGGCGACCGTCTGCTGGCGAGGGTTATCGAGGTCGCCTGGCGGAAGGGCGCGCGTCTGGACGCCTGGTCGGATCATTTCAATCTCGACCTCTGGCGGCAGGCGGCCACCGAGTGCGGGATCGATCTCGACCGATATCTGCGGCGGCGCGGCGTTGACGAGCCGCTGCCATGGCAGCATCTGGACGCCGGCGTCGACGCGGGGTTCTTCCGCGAGGAACACGCCAGGGCGCTGGCCGGCGAATATACCCCGGATTGCCGGGCGCACGGCTGCCAGGGGTGCGGTCTCTGCGATTTCAAAACCATCAGGCCCATCGTGCACACCCGAGCGGACAAGGATGCGCTGACGCCTTCGGCGCCGGCCTGGTCGCGCCCCGAGGCGACGGCGGAGGAGCATTACGTCTACCGGATCGATTACAGCCGCTTAAACGAGGCCCGCTATCTCGGCCATCTCGAACTGATCCAGGTGTTCTACCGCGCCTTGCGGCGGGCGCGGCTGCCGCTCAATTTTTCCCATGGTTTTAATCCCGGCCCCAAGGTAACCTTCAGTTCGGCGCTGCCGGTGGGCACCGAAAGCCTTGCCGAATACCTGTATGTGGATCTGCAGGCGCCGCTGGCCGATCTCGCGGCGGTCAAGGAGGCCTTGAACACCTTTTTGCCCCACGGGCTGTCTGTTTTCGGCATCGAGTTGACCGGCAAGGCAGCCGGCGACAAGGGGGTTGCCAGCTGCTACCGGATCACCCCGTCCCGGCCGGTGGCGGCCGCTGAGCTGGACCGTTTCTTCGCCGGCGATGCTTTCCCGGTGGAGCTGGTGCGGAAGGGCAAGATGCGGGCGATAGACGCGCGTCCCTTGGTGGATGAGTTGGCGGTGGCGGCGGACGGGAGCATCCATCTCGTTCTCAAAAGCGCTTCCGGGCAGCCGGGGGTCAAGCCGCTGGAGCTTCTGGCGGCGCTGGTCGGCCTCGGTGACGAGGAGATGCGGACCATCCGCATCGTCAAGCTCTGGAGCCGGGAAGCAACCTGAAAGAAAGACGCGGGAGGCTGGTGCCCCTTGACGAGCGGGGAGCCGCGTTCCTGAATTTTTATGAAGAGGTTTGGACATGGCTAGTGATTTGGTGATCAACGCCACCGAGTATGAGGTGCGGATTGCGCTGGTGGAGAATGGCAATCTGGTCGAGCTGAATCTTGAGCGACCCACCGAGAAGGGGCTGGTGGGCAATGTCTACAAGGGCAAGGTGGTGCGGGTGCTGCCCGGCATGCAGGCGGCCTTTGTCGAGATCGGTCTTGAGCGAACCGGCTTTCTCTATGTGGACGATGTGCATGTGGTCAGCGGCGATTTCGAGCGGCGGATGCGGGGGTGCGACCATGCCGGCGGCGATGGCGACCATGACTCGATGTCCGTCGACGCCCTTGACCGCCGCCGGCCGGGAATGAATATCGACGATCTGCTGCAGGAGGGGCAGGAGATCCTGGTGCAGATATGCAAGGAACCCATGGGCACCAAGGGGGCAAGGCTGACCTGCCATATCACCTTGCCGTGCCGGAACCTGGTTTTCATGCCGATGACCGATCATATCGGCATCTCCCGCAAGATCGAGGATGAGGACATTCGGCAGCGGTTGCGCGAGGATATCGAGGCGTTGCGGCCGGCCGGCACCGGCTTCATCGTCCGGACCATGGCCGAGGACGCCACCCATGAGGAGTTGGAGGCGGACATGGAGTTTCTGCTCCATGTCTGGGACGAGATTCAGGACGCCAAGGACAAGATCGGCGTGGGCAGCCTCGTTTACGAGGACCTCGACATCACCCTGCGGGCGGTGCGGGATCTCTTTTCGCCGGATATCAGCCAGGTGGTGGTGGATGATCAGCAGACCTATTCGCGCATCAGGAGGTTTGTCCGCATCTTTGCCCCCAACCTGGAAGACAAGGTGCACTACTATCAGGAGGATGTGCCGCTGTTCGACGCCTACGGCATCGAAACCGACGTCGGCCGCGCCCTGGAGCGCAAGATCTGGCTGCGCTGCGGCGGCTACCTCTATATCGAGGCCACCGAGGCGCTCACCGTCGTCGACGTCAACACCGGCCGCTATGTGGGCAAGAAGGGGCTCGAGGAGACGATCTTCAAGACCAACATGGAGGCGGTGAAGGAGATAGCCTATCAGGTGCGGCTCCGCAACATCGGCGGCATCATCATCATCGACTTCATCGACATGGAGGAGGAGGCGCATCGCGACGAGGTGTTCCGGGCCCTCAAGGAGGCGGTCAAGAAGGACAAGAGCCGGGTCAATATCCTGCGGGTCTCCGAGTTCGGGCTGGTGCAGATGACCAGAAAGCGCAACCGCGAGGATCTCGCGCACATGATGTGCGAGCCATGCCATTACTGTGACGGCGAGGGGATGCACAAATCCCGGCGCACCGTCTGCTATGAGATCTTTCGCAAGATCAGCCGGAACGCGAAGAAGATGCCCGGCGCGGCCGTTACGGTCAAGGTTCACCCCATGGTGGCGACCATGATGCTCAAGGATGAGGCGGCCACCATGGAGCGGTTGGAGGATGAGGTGCATAAGCGGTTGACCATCGTCTCCACCAAGGATTTCCATATCGAACGGTACGAGATCACCTGGGAGAAATAGCCGCGGGTTTGGCGGTTTGTTTCGGCCGGCGAGACGGCTGTCGTTGTCTCTATTTTGTCCCTTGACAATTCGGCGCATTGTGGTATTTATGCACGATTCACGTGGTAAGGATGTGGCCCGGCTGCGGGCCTGTAACCAATACGATCCTATCCGGCGGCGCAGGCCGTGTTAGTTGTCCCGCCGGTTTTCGGCTGACGAAATCCCCGCTCCGGCGGGCGGTAAAAATGTTATGGAGGAAGGTATGTACGCAATTGTCAATACCGGCGGCAAGCAGTATCAGGTTGCTCAGGGCGATCGTCTCCGGGTCGAGAAGCTTGAAGGCAACGTTGGTGATACCGTCGAGTTGTCCGAGGTGCTGATGGTGGTCAACGAGGGCGACGTCAAGGTTGGGCAGCCGGTTGTCGAGGGCGCCAAGGTAACCGCTCGCATCGTCGAGCAGGGCAAGGCCAAGAAGATTCTTGTCTTCAAGAAGAAACGTCGCAAGGGGTACAAGGTGCAACGCGGTCATCGTCAGCTTTACACCGCCCTTGAGATCAAGGAAATTTCCGCATAATTAAAGCGAATACTATTCGAGAGGTTTTCTCATGGCTCATAAGAAAGCGGGCGGTAGCTCGAGAAACGGTCGTGACAGCGCCGGACAACGGCGTGGCGTCAAGAAATTCGGCGGCGAGATCGTGCGCGCCGGCAACATCCTGGTTCGGCAGCTTGGCACCGTGATCCATCCCGGCGCCAATGTAGGTTGCGGGCGTGATTACACCCTTTTCGCCAAGGTAGACGGCGTGGTCACCTACGAGAAGTTCGGCCAGAACCGCAAGCGCGTCAGCATCTATCCCGTCGATTCCAATTCCTAAGGAACCGCGCAGTTTCAAGACCGGCTGACGGTTCGACTCGCCTCTGGCGGATCGGGCTGTCGCCGGTCTTTTCATTTCGGCGCATTCCCCGAGCAGGCTCCCGCAATGGCTTTTATTGATGAGGCAAATTTTTTTGTCAAGGCCGGAGACGGCGGCAACGGCTGTCTGAGTTTTCGCCGGGAGAAGTTCGTCCCCAAGGGCGGGCCTGACGGCGGCGACGGCGGCAAGGGC
>DHYT01000068.1 GCA_002415465.1 Desulfobulbaceae bacterium UBA5123 | reverse complement strand
CACGAGCCAGCCGAACTTGTTCGACAGCGCCATCAGCAGGTTGCCGCGGATGCGGGCCTGGATGTTCTGCTCGGTGACATCCTCGGGGCGGTCGCCGAACAGCGGCGCCAGGGCCTCTTTGTGGGCCGCGAAGACCCCGTTGATGGGCACGATCTCGAAACCGATGCCGAGGTTGGCGGCAAGCGTGCGGGCGTCGTCGATGCTCGCCTGGGAGGTATAGGGCGAGGGCAGGGCGATGCCGAGAATGTTTTCCGGCCCCAGGGCGCGGGCGGCGATGACGGCGGTGAGGGCCGAATCGATGCCGCCGGAGAGGCCGAGCAGCCCTTTGCGGAAGCCGCACTTGCGGACGTAGTCGCGGGTGCCCATGGTCAGCGCGGCAAGCAGGGTGGCGGTTTCGTCGGCGGGCGGCGCGGCCGGGAGGGGGGCGGCCTCGGTGTCGATCACCACCAGCCCCTCGGCAAAGGCCGGGCCGTGGCCGAGTTCCCGGCCGTCGGCGGCCAGGGCGAGGGAGTTGCCGTCAAAGAGCAGCGAGTCCTGACCGCCGGTCTGGTTGACGTAAAGGAGCGGCGCCCCGTACTTGCGGCAGAGGTTGGTGAAGATGGTCCGCCGCAGCTCGGTCTTGCCGATCTGGAAGGGCGAGGCGGCGATGTTGATCAGCAGATCAGGCCGCTCGGCCGGGTCGGCGAAGAGGTCGGCCACCGGGTCGCAACCGTAGAGGCGGCGGGGGAAAAAGAGGTCCGGGTCGTTCCAGATATCCTCGCAGATGGTGATCCCCAGCCGCAGGCCCTGGAAGGTGCAGGTCCGGGTGGTCCGGGCCGGCTCGAAGTAGCGGGATTCGTCAAAGACGTCGTAGGTGGGGAGCAGCCGTTTGTGGGCGGTAAAGAGGATCTCGCCGTCGGCGAAAAGCACGGCGCTGTTGTGCAGGGGCTTGCCGGTGGCGAGGTCGCGGTGGGGGGTGATCGCCCCGCAGATCACGCCGATGCCCTGGGTGGAGGCGATCAGTTCGTCCAGGGCCCGCTGCTGGTCGGCCAGGAAGGCGGGCCGCTCCAGCAGGTCCAGGGGCGGATAGCCGCTGAGGGCCAGTTCCGGCAGGATTGCGAGCTGGCAGCCGGCGCTTTTGGCCTCCGCGATCCGGGCGGCGATTTCCGACCGGTTGCGGGCGAAATCCCCGATGAGGGGATTGGTCTGGATGAGGGCGATTTTCATGGCGGCGTGGATTCCGAACCCCTGTTTGGTCAATGGAAAGCATCATATATAGCACACTCGCCCGGCCTTGGGGACGAAAAAGCGGCATGGCCGCACGGGTCGGCGGTGGAAATGGATAAAGGACTGTTTTTTGTTGCCAGAAACCATTCTCACGGACTAAGGTCACTTGGTGAAATGTTGACGGCCATCCTGTTGTTGGCGCCGTTTTATGCGATAAAAATTTTCTCCGGCCGCCAAGGCCTTGGCGGCCGGTGCGGAGTGCGTCATGCCCAAATATTTTGTCCTCGATACCAACGTCCTGCTTCATAACTCCGATTCCATCGACGCGTTTGCCGACAACACCGTGGTTCTGCCCATGGCGGTGATCGAGGAGCTGGACAAGTTCAAGTCCCACAACGACGAGTTGGGGCGCAACGCCCGGCAGGTGATCCGGCAGCTTGATCATCTTCGCGGCAAGGGGCGGCTGGGCAGCGGGGTGAAGATGGCAAACGGCGGCGTGCTGATGATCGACAGCAGTCCGGTGACCGGCATCATTCCCAATCTCGACATGTGCGTGCCGGACAACAAGATCCTGGCCGTGGCCTACAAGCTGCTGCAGGCGGGGGAGCGGGTGATTTTTGTTTCCAAGGATATCAACGCCCGGCTGAAGGGCGACGCCCTCGGCATCACGGTGCAGGATTTCGAGAAACAGAAGGTCAACTTCGATGAACTGTATTCCGGCTATCGCGAATTGGCGGTGGGGCCGGAGGTGCTGGAGAATTTTTACAAGCAGGAGGAGATCGAGCTTGCCGACCATGTTTTTTATCCCAACGAGTTCGTTCTCCTCACCGACGAGAGCAACCCCAAGCACAGCGGCATTGCCAGGGCCAGGGATGAGAAGACCCTGATCCATCTGCTCAACAAGCATGAGACGGTGTGGCAGGTCCACCCCCGCAACCGGGAGCAGCGGATGGCCTTTGAGCTGCTTCTCGATCCCAAGGTTTCCCTGGTCACCCTGGTCGGCCAGGCCGGCACCGGCAAGACCCTGCTGGCGGTGGCCGCCGCCCTGGAGTCGGTGATCAGCTTCAACCGCTACGACCGGCTGCTGGTTTCGCGGCCGATCATCCCCATGGGCAAGGATATCGGCTATCTGCCCGGCGACAAGGACGACAAGCTCGCCAACTGGATGCAGCCCATCTTCGACAACCTCACCTACCTGATGGGGCTCCATGCCGGCAAGGACGAGGGGGAGGCGTCGGTGCGGCTGAAGATCGAGAAGCTGATGCGGGAGCATATCATCGAACTGGAGGCGCTGACCTATATCCGCGGCCGCTCCATCCCGCAGCAGTACGTGATCGTCGACGAGGCCCAGAACCTCACNNGATCGACAACCCCTATCTCGATTCCAGCAGCAACGGGCTCTCCTACGCGGTGGAACGGTTGAAGGGGCTGGCGGTGCACGGTCATATCACCCTTCGCAAGAGCGAGCGGAGTGACTTGGCCGGCGTTGCCGCGGCCTACCTGTAAAGCGAGCCATGGCGCTGCATCTCCTTCGTCATCGGCCGGTTCGCAGAGGGGGGCTCTGGCGAACCGGCCTCTTTCTCGGATCAGCGGCACCCTGACTCGCTTTACTTACGGTTGGTGGTTGGTTCGGGGGGCGTTGTCTGATTCCTCTGTTCCCCTTTATTTTGCGCTTTGTCGGGCCGGGGGAATGGGCTATAGTGTCTACTTTGTTATATTCGCGACGTTTTTTACGATTTATTCTGATTATCTCCTGAGGAGAACCTGTTGTGGATTTTGAACCGAAATGGCTGGCCTGGGAAATCACCCGCCGCTGCAATCTGAAATGTGTGCACTGCCGTTCCTCCTCGGAAATAGAAGCAAAGGAGCATCCGGACTTCACCCTGGATGAAGCCAAAAAGAT
>DHYT01000010.1 GCA_002415465.1 Desulfobulbaceae bacterium UBA5123 | reverse complement strand
GGCGCCAAGGTCAACGGCCGGCTGGTGCCGCTGAAATACGAGCTCAAGAACGGCGATCAGGTGGAGATCCTTACCTCCACCACCCAGCACCCCAACCGGCGCTGGTTGAACCTGGTGAAGACCGGCCGCGCCAAGAGCCGGATTCGGCAGTGGCTGAACCGCGAGGAGCAGGAGAGGAACCTCCAGCGCGGGCAGGAGATCTGCGAGCGGGAGTTGCGCAAACATCAGCTCAATCTGAAGAAATTGATCCGCAGCGGCCATTTGCGCGAGATCATGAAGAGCTTCGCCTGCAATACCCTGGAGGAGCTCATGCGCGGGGTGGGGGCGGGGCGCTTGACCGTGGAGGGGATCGTCAAGCGGTTGCTGCCCGAGGAGGTCCGGCCGCCGGAAGAGGTGGCGACCGAGCTTGTTGTGGAAAAAACCGACCACCGCCGCAGCCGTGGCGACGCCATCATCATCGACGGCATCAACGATATCATGGTGCGCATTTCCCACTGTTGCATGCCGGTTCCCGGCGACGAGGTGATGGGGTTCATTACCGCCGGGCGCGGGATCTCGGTACACAAGATTGCCTGCGGCAATTTCCGCAACACCGACCCCGACCGGCATGTGGCGGTTGAGTGGGCCACCTCCAGCCGGATCAGCCATCGGGCGCAGATCCTGGTGATCGCCCAGGATCAGAAGGGATTTCTGGCCTCGCTCAGCAGCGTCATCAGCAGCGATGACGCCAATATCCTGAGCGTTGATGCGCAGACCTCCGACGGCATGACGGCGCAGATCAAGGTGGTGGTGGAGATAACCGACCTGCCGCATCTGGAAAGGCTGTTGCAGCACATCCGGCAGCTGTCCGGGGTGATCGAGGCGCGAAGGGGCTAGAGGGATTTTGTACGGGGTCTTTCCGGGGGAGCGGCTTATCGGTGGGTTCTTTCTTCGATAAGCCGTTTACAAGACACGGCTCATTCAAGACAGTTCACTGTCCTCAATGAGCCGTGTTGCAGGCTTGCGGTACGCGGTGTCCGGCACACGCGCCCTTGGTAAATCAGGCGGGTTTGACGACGGCGCCGGCGCGGATGCAACGGGTGCAAACACGAACGGACTTGCTGTTGCCGCCCGGGGTTGCCATCCGGACCTTCTGCAGATTGGGAAGCCAACGCCGGCGGTTCTTGTTGTTGGCGTGGCTCACGTTGTTGCCGGTAGCGGGTTTTTTGCCGCAGATTTCACATTCTTTAGACATGACAGGGCTCCTTGCTGTTTTTTTGAAACCAGTCCTTATACCGTTTTCGGTGCGCCTTGGCAACAGTTTTGTTGGCAATTTTTATCCCGGCCGGTCCAGGGTGGGCGATGCGCTATATATAGGTATACCGGGTCGGCTTGCCACGCGGCGGACAAACCCGGCGATTCCCGCGCGGAGAGCTTTTTAATTGACACCTGGCAAAGCGGCATGGTAGCAATACCAGGTCCAAAAAGGCTATTTTAGGGTTTGCCGAAATAATAATATCTCAATGGTTCAAAGTGGTTTCATGAAAAAGACAAAAAATCCCTTCATGCAGTTTTTCGCCTCGGTGCAGCTGACGCTGTTTACCTTCATCGTCCTCGCGCTTGCCTCCATTATCGGCACGATCATCCAGCAGAACCGCGATCCTGGGTTCTATGTCGAGCAGTATGGCCCCAACCTTGCCAGGTTGTTTGAGATTCTTAATTTCCGGGACATGTATAATTCCGGATGGTTTTTGTCGCTGCTGGTGCTGCTGAGCATCAACCTCATCGTCTGCACCATCGACCGGTTGCCGAACGTCTGGCGGATGGTGGTGCAGGATAACCTTGATACCACCCCCGAGCGCGTTGAGCGGCAGGCGCAGCGGCAGGACTTTCTGGTCGGCAACGACCCGGACGGCGCGGTGGAGGTTGCCAAGTCGGTTCTCGGGACCTTCGGCTCGGGCGTCAGGCAGGCGGCGCTCGGCGACGGCACCATCCTCTTTGTGCAGAAAGGCGCCTGGACGCGGCTTGGCGTCTATGTGGTGCATGCCAGTGTCCTGATCATCTTTGCCGGCGCGATCATCGGCTCGCTCTTCGGCCACAAGGGCGGGGTGAACCTGCCGGAAGGCGGGACAACCAGCGCCATTTACTCCTTCAAGGACAACCAGCCCATCGAACTCGGCTTCGGGGTCCGGTGTGACAAATTCGATCTCACCTTCTATGATACCGGCGCCCCCAAGGAATTCCGTTCGGATCTGACCATTATCAAGGACGGCAGGGAGGTCCTTAAAAAATCCATCGTGGTCAACGATCCCCTGGATTACGGTGGCTACACCTTCTATCAGGCAAGTTACGAGCCCCGCAACGAAACCATGGTGCGGATCGTCAACGAGACCACCCACGCGGAACAGGTCTTTGTCGTCATGCCCCGGCGCGAGATATCCTGGCCCGAGGAGGGGGTGAGTTTCGGGATCGTCAATATTCAGGGTTCCGAACGCACCGGTTATGGTTACAAGATATGGTTCACCGATAAACAGGGAGAACCGGCGACCTTCTGGCTCACCGAAAACATGGGCGGCAAGGTGGAGCGGCCTGCGGGCAACTATACGGTTTCCCTGAAGCGTCGTTATGCAACCGGGCTGCAAGTTGCCAAAGACCCCGGGGTCTGGTATGTGTATGTGGGGTGCATGGCCATGCTGCTGGGCCTGCTGGTGGCGTTTTTCCTTTCCCACCGGCGGGTTTGGATATATGTCGCCAGACAAGATGGATCGACCCGGATACTGCTTTCCGGCTCCGCCAACAAGGACCGGATCGGCTTTGCTAAGGAGTTTAACGCCTTGGCTGAAAAAATCAGGCGGAACGACAGCCTTACTCGGATCAAGGAAACGTCATGAACAGTTCACAGCTTTTAGGGTTCACCACATTTGCGTATCTGTTTTCTTCCATCATCTATATTGCCGTTCTGGTTTTTCGGGCAAGAAAGATCAGCATCATCGGCACCTTGTCGGCGTTGGCGGGTTTGCTGCTGCAGACGATCGGCATTGGTCTGCGCTGGGTTGAGTCCTATGAGATGGGGATCGGTCACGCGCCTCTGTCCAACATGTATGAGTCGCTGGTGGTTTTTGCCTGGGCCATCGTCGTCTTTTATCTTGCCCTGGAGCTGAAGTTCAAAAACCGGATGCTCGGTGGCTTTGCGATGCCGTTTGCCTTCCTGAGCATGGCGTACGCATCCTTTGCCAACGAGATTAACCAGCAGATCACCCCGCTGGTGCCGGCGCTGCAGAGCAACTNNCTTCGGCATCAGCATCATGTACCTCTTTAAAAAACGGGATTCTGATGCCACAAACTCTTTGCTGGAGCGGTTTCCCGCCCCCGGTGTCCTGGAAGACTTGAACCATCAGCTGGTGATGCTGGGTTTTCTGTTCCTGTCGGTCGGCATCATCACCGGGGCCGTCTGGGCCAATTCAGCCTGGGGGCGTTACTGGGGATGGGACCCGAAAGAAACCTGGTCGCTGATTACCTGGTTTGTCTATGCGTTGGCGCTGCATGCCCGTTACGTCAGGGGGTGGGCCGGCAGGCGGATCGCCTGGATCGCCATCATCGGCTTTCTGTCGGTTATCTTTACCTACTACGGCGTCAATTTCCTGCTCTCGGGGCTGCACAGTTACGGCCGCGCCTGATGCGTTCGGCCTTTTCCTGGCAATGAGATATCTTCTTGACAAAGAGAATGCGAGGGAATATACAAATCACGTTGTTGGTTAAAAATCGCTTTATGGGTTGTTCAATAATAATTTTTTGAAAGGGGGAAAAGATGAAAAAGATGATTATCTGTACCGCTGCCTTTGCCTTTGCATTCACCTGTGCCGTCGCCGGTGTAAGTTTTGCCGGTAATGCCGGTCCCGCCGAGATGACCTTGAGCGACACCGGCAAGAAGCCCGCGCATTTCCCGCACAAGGCCCATCAGGACCGCGACAAATGTGACGCCTGCCATCACACCAAGAATGCCGATGGCACCAAAGGCCCCTATGTTGCCGGCAAGGAAGCGAAATGTGGCTCCTGCCATAACAAGGACATGGCCAACGCCAAGCTGAACAGCTTCAAGAACGCCGCTCACGAGCGTTGCAAGGGCTGCCACAAAGAGAAGGGTGCACAGACCAAGTGCGGCGCTTGCCATAAGTAAGCCTTAACCGTTTACTTGTACTGAAAAGGGGGTCGCTCGTTATGAGCGGCCCTTTTTTTTTGCTGTAAGCTACAGACACCCCGGAGGAGTTGGTGGAGGAGCGTCTTGTAAGAGAACGGCGGCGGCTTGAGGAGACCCTCTCTTCCCCCTGGTTTGATTTCATCGCCAGATTCATGGCCGCCCGCAACCTGCATGAGCTTATGCGGGAGCATCCGGCGCTGGCGACGGAACAGTGCGTGGCCGTACTGGCCGCCCTCTTTGTCGATCCCCGCCTGATCGCCGAGCGGCAGAGCCTGTTTCTGTTTCGTGAGGCGGCCGGCGCCCTGCTGGCTGTTTACCTCGGAGAGGGCTCTGTTGTCTGGAGCGAAGCGGCCATGCAGGTGTTGTACGGTCAACTCCGGCATGGCTCCGGCGCCGCGCAGCGCGCGGTCTGTGAGACATTGGCCGGCTTGCCGCTAGCGTTCTCCCCCCCGGCGCTGCCCACGCGCTTACCCGATGACGATCCGCCCCTGACCCGCTGGCGGGATCTGCCCGACGTGGAGCTGGTTGACGGCCGCGGCGGCATGGCGTTTGTCGGGCGCAGCCTGGTTGCGCCCCTCTCCGGCGGCGTCGGCTTGCTGGTTGTCAAGTTTGCCCGCGGCGACGACTCGCTGCCGGCCCTGACCGCAGAGGCGCGCTGGCTTACCTGGCTGCGCGAGCATCATGGCGATTTCGCCTGCGCCTTTTCCCTGCCAAGGCCCATCGCCACGCCCCGCGGCGGGTTTCTTTTCAGGTTTGGCGATCTGCCCGTGCCGCCTCCGGCGCACCTTTCCCTCCATCCGCGCGGGTATGCCATCGCCTTTGTCGCCCCCCCCGATTATTACCGCTATCTCAACGAACCAGGCGCCGCCGGCTGTACGGATGGCGAGCTGCCGGCGCTGCTGGCGCGAAATGCGATGATCCTCGGCCGGCTTGCCGGCATGGGGATCATCCATGACGCCTTGATCCCGCTCTTCCATAACCGGGTGCAGAGGGATCGCCGCGCGGACGGCGGCTATTACGACTGGACCCTGGGGGGGCGGCTGGACCGGTGGCTCGAATCCTGCCGGCACCCCAATCTCGGGGTCGGTGGGCCGCGAGATTTCGAGCATCTGATGATCGCCATTGCGCCGCGCACCGATTTCTATCGGCAGCTGGGGGCGCATTTCTTGAGCATGCTGCTGGTGGCGGCCAGCTATTTCCGCAACAAGGAGCCCGCCCTGCAGGGGATGCTGCCGGACGGCGCGCCGGCGGATGCCCGCCATCTCTTTGACGGAAAGGTTCTCAAGCAGGCGATGCGGGAGATGTATCTTGCCTATCATCTCGGTTTTACGGGGCTTGCCGCCGCCGATGCGCTTCCTTTTGATGTTGACCGTCTCGCGCAGAGGATGGTTGAGGAGATGGGCGTCGACCATCACATGGATGAGATCCTGCGGGTGGCGGATCAGTCGCTGATGGGTGATGACGAATTCAAAGAATTTTTGCGCAGGCGTGGGGTTCCGGAGGCCAAGGCGGCCGGCTGTGAGCGGGGCAAGGAGGATATCGTTCTGCATACCGGTCCGCATCTGGGGGGGTTCAATCAGGCCATCTCGTTGCCGGAAATGGTCGAGGCGGTGGGGGCAATGGCCGCCATGTGCGTGGTGGGCCGATACCGGGCGGAACGGATTGAGGGGGGCGCGGTCGCGGCGACGGTTGCATCGGCGGCGTTTGCCGATGCCGGTTGCTGACCAGCGGCCGTCCGGCGCGGTTGGCGAGACGACATGCAGGAGCGGATACACGGTTTTTTTTACGGCAAAAGGCTGGTACAGTGCATTGGTATCCGGGCTTTGCTTGTGGCCGTTGATGGCTTGGCAAAGATCGGCGGGGAATGAGGCAGCGGCAATGATGCAGAAAGAAGGGGCGGTGACCTTGCCCATCGATGGGGTCTTGGATCTGCATGCCTTCCGGCCCGGCGAGGTGAAGTCCCTGCTGGGCGCATATATTGAAGAGTGTCAAAGGAACGGGGTCGGCGAGGTGCGCATCATTCACGGCAAGGGCAACGGGACGCTCCGGCGGCTGGTGCATGCGGCGCTTAAACGGATGCCGGCCGTGTCCGCTTTCCGTCTGGCCGGCGAAGACGGCGGCGGCTGGGGCGCCACCCTGGTGGATCTTTTGCCGTTGGTTGAGGAGGGGCGCTGATGCGGGCTGTTGTTTTTGCTGGCAAGCTCGAGCCATGTAAGGATTATCACATGCCGGAACCGGCGGC
>DHYT01000107.1 GCA_002415465.1 Desulfobulbaceae bacterium UBA5123 | reverse complement strand
CAGCGGCGACATGCTGCTGGGCGCGCTCATCGACGCCGGCCTGCCGGTATCCGTCCTCCGGGAACAACTGGCGACACTCGACCTCGCAGGCTTCTCCCTCTCCTGCCGCGAACGGCATGCCGGCCCCCTGCGCGGCACCCGCCTTGAAATCGAGATTGCCGAAACCGGCCATCCGCACCGCTCCCTGGCCGACATCCTTGCCATCCTGGAGCGGAGCGCGCTGCCACAGCCAACGCGCCGCCGCGCGGCGGAGGTGTTCCGCACCCTCGCCCAGGCAGAGGCCAAGGTGCACGGCTGCGACCTCGAGACCGTCCATTTTCACGAGGTGGGCGGCATGGACGCCATCATCGACATCGTCGGCGCCGCCATCGGCATTGCCCATCTCGGCATCGACCGGCTCATCTGCTCGCCGCTGCCCATGCCGCGCGGCTGGGTGGCCTGCACCCACGGCCGCTTGCCGCTGCCCGCTCCCGCGGTCTGCGAGATCTTGACCGGGGTGCCGGTCCACGGCATCGATTTCGACCGGGAACTGGTCACCCCCACCGGTGCGGCGCTGGTCAAGACCCTTGCTGACGGCTTCGGACCGATGCCGCCGATGGTGATCGACAAGATCGGCCACGGCTGCGGCAAACGTGAACAGAACAACGGCCAACCCAACCTGCTGCGGTTGATCATCGGCCAGGGGCAACAGGTGACCGAGGCGCAAACCGTGGAGGTGATCGAAACCCATCTCGACGACTGGAGCCCCGAGGGGTTCCCCTATCTCTCCGAACAACTCCTGACGGCCGGCGCCCTGGATGTGGCCCTGATCCCCATCCAGATGAAGAAGGGCCGCCCCGGCTTCCTGCTGCGGGTGATCGGCGACGCCGCCGGCGCCTTTGCCCTGAAGCAATTGATCCTTACCGAAACCACGGCCATCGGCCTGCGCTTCAGGACCGAACAGCGGCTCACCCTGCCCCGTCGGCTCGGATGGGTTGAAACCAAGTTCGGCAAGACACGGGTCAAGCGGCTGGAGAGCCCGGCCGGCATCATCCTGACCCCGGAATACGAGGATTGCAAGCGGATGGCCAGGGCGAAAAAAGTCCCCTTGCGCGCCGTATACGACGCGGTACAAAAAGCCCGCCCGGAAGATTTTCACGAGGATGCGTAACAATGGATAAACTGATCATGTTTCTCGCCACCGGCTTCGGCGCCGGCTACCTGCCCAAGGCGCCCGGCACCTGGGGGACGCTGGTCGCCCTGCCGATCCACTTTCTGCTGGTGCGCACCGCCCCCGACCACTATGCGATGATCATGGCCGGGCTGATCCTCTTCGGCATCCTGATCGCCGGCTCGGCGGAAAAGATCCTGGACAAGGCGGATCCCGGCTGCGTGGTTATCGATGAAATCGCCGGCATGCTGATCACCCTGATCGGCGCCCCCCTCAACTGGCAGACCATGGTCGTGGGCTTTGCCCTGTTCCGCTTTTTCGATATCCTCAAGCCCTTCCCCGTCAACATCGCCGACCAGCGTTTTCACGGCGGCATCGGCATCATGCTGGACGACCTCATCGCCGGACTCTACGGGCTGCTCGTCCTGCAACTGCTCTGCCGGTTTACGCCGTTTCTATAAGAAGCCGCCGCCAGCCCCGTTCGATTTCACCCTAACCTTAAAAAGATTATTTACTTTCCTACCTAAGAATTGCTATTATCGTTAGGAAGATGGCTCACCGCTGTTCCTCGGGGGAAGAACGGGTGAGTCGGCATCCGCCACTCTCGATTCATCCCTTTTCGCCGCCGCCCCCTGACGAGGGCGACCAGATTGGCACCGGACTTGCTCATGCTGCGTAGACTGCTTTTGCCATATCTGCTTATCCTTGCCCTCACCCTGGCGCTGGCAGGCGGATGCGACACCGAACCGCCGCCGTTCAAGCCGTACCGGATAGCCATTGTCCACACCGGCGACCGCTTCGCCCCTTTTATCGAGAGTTTCAAACAGAGGCTGAGCGACCTCAACTACCTCGAGGGGGAGAGCGTGGTCTACCTTTACGACGGACCAACCCCGCCCGAAAAACTAGCCGACCGGCTCCTCTCCCTGAAGGGACAGGACATCGACCTCCTCTACACCATCACCAGCCCGGTGACCCGCAAGGCACAAGAAATATTCAAGGGCAGCGGCATCCCCATCGTCTTCGGGCCTGTTTTCTCGCCGCTGGAGGCAGGCCTGACCTCCTCGCTCCTCAAGCCCGACAAGAACATGACCGGGGTCATGATCCGCGGCGGCATCCCCAAGGCATTCGGCCTGCTGCAGGAAACCATGCCGGGCCTGAAGACCATCACCGTCCCGTTCCCGGTCAACGAGCAAAGCTCTCAACTCTCGCTCAAGGATCTGCAGGAAAGCGCGGCACGCTCAGAGATCAAGATCGTCCCCGCCGCGATAGAAAGCGCGGCCGATCTCAACGACTACCTGCAACATATCCCGCCCGAGGCGGAGGCGCTCTGGCTGCTTCACTCCCCCCTTCTGCTGACCAACAACGCCAAAATCCTCGCGGCCGCGGCCGCCCGCAAGATCCCGGTGGTTGCGGCAACCGCCCGGTTTGACAACGACCTCCTGCTCTCCTACGGCCCCAACCTCGATGAGATCGGCAAACAGGTGGCCCGATTGGCGGACAAGCTGCTGCAAGGCGTTCCCGCTTCGGAGCTCCCCGTCGAACAGTGCGAATACCTGTTGGCTATCGATCTTGAGGTCGCCAAGCAGACGGGCGTCACCGTGCCGGACAACATCCTGCGCCAGGCCGACGTGACCCGATCCACCATACAGCGCGCCCCCGCCGCAGCCCGCCAATAGCCGCACACCCATTTACACCGAGGGCCATGCCCTGCTTGCGCGCCGGGAAAATCCCTGCTAAACTTACCTCTTCACCGGCAACCCGCCCCGCCAATGCCAATCCCGACAGAGAGCAACCCATGCGCCCCCAAGGCATCCGCAGCGCCATACTCCTGCTGACCGTTCTCGCCTGCACCGCCTGCAGCAACACCCCGTCGTCGCAGCAACACTTCACCGGCGCTGACAATGGCGACGGTGAAGTGTTGCTGCGACGACG
>DHYT01000156.1 GCA_002415465.1 Desulfobulbaceae bacterium UBA5123 | reverse complement strand
CCGCCGCGGCCGGATCGGCCGGCTTGCCGAGAATGTCATCCTCCAACACCACCGCGGTGTCGGCGGCCACCACCACCCGATCCTGCCCCTTGGCGGCAACCGCCCGCGCCTTCTCCACGGCCAGCCGGAGCACAAAGGACTCGGGCGCCTCGCCGGGCAGGACCCTCTCCTCCACGTCCGCAACCTCCACGGCAAAATCGAGCCCCAGTTGTTCGAGGAAGCGCCGGCGACGGGGCGAACCCGAGGCAAGGGTCAACGGCAGCCGGCTGCGAAACAGCGGTTTGTCTCCGGTCATTCCCTTACGCCCGGATGGAATAGCCGCCGTCGACGACAATGGTCTGCCCCTGGATCATCCCGGCCAGATCGCTGCAGAGGAAGAGAGCCACGTTGGCCACGTCCTCCGGGGTGGTCAGCCGGCCCAGGGGCGTGCGCTGCATGGCGGTGTCGAGAATCTGCTGACGGTTGGGAAACTTCTTCAACGCCTCGGTGTCGACGGCACCGGCGCTGATGGTGTTGACGTTGATGCCGATGGGGCCCAGCTCCACGGCCAGGTGCCTGACCAGCGACTCCAGAGCCGCCTTGGAAGCGCCCACCGCGGTGTAGTTTTCCACCGCCCGTACCGCACCCATGCTGGAAACGGCCATGATCCGGCCGCTGTTGCCCATCAGGGGCACGGCGTTCTGAGCCAGGGTGAGGAGGGCCCGGGCGTTGATGTCCATGGCCCAGTTCCAGTGACGACTGTCGAGTTCCATGGCGGGCTTGAGCACGCCAGAAGCGGCGTTGCTGACCAGGATGTCCAACCGTCCGAACTCGCTGCGGATCTGGGCAAAGGCTGCCGCCACATCATCGTCGTTGGCGACGTTGGCCTTCACCACCAGACAGCGGACCCCCTGGGCCTCGATCTGGCTGGCCGTCTCCTCGGCGTCGCGGCGATGCCGGATGTAGTTGACCACCATGTTGACCCCTGCCGCGGCAAGCTTCAAGGCGATGGCCTTGCCGATGCCGCGGGAACTGCCCGTTACCAGTGCGACCTTTCCATCAAGAGCGTACATTTTTCACCACACCTCCAGTTGCGCTTTTTCACCGGGGAAACCAAATCCCCGAGGGCCGCGGATACGATAGAATGATCCGGAATGATTGTAAAGGAAGAGTTGCGGAAGGAGAGGAGGCGCTTGAGGCTACAGACCGCAACGGGCCGCGATCCGCTTGAGCGCCCCCAGCAGCAGCCGATGCGGCCGGAAACTTACCGGCCGCAATCCCTGCGGCACGTCAAAATCCGCAACCTGCACGGCCGCGGCATCAAGCAGCGGGTAGACGAGGGCAGCCGGGTCGGTGCCGGGCAGGCGGCGGCGCTGGCACTCAAGCCACAGCGGCGAATGCCCGCAGGGCACGCCCAGCACCTCGAGCAGCGCGGTTTCCAGGGCCACCGGATTGACCGACCCGGCCACCAGGCCGAGGGCATGGGGGCGCCCCCCCTTCACCGGCCCGGAGCCGTGCATGGCAACGATGCCGTCGGCCAGGGCCAAGCCGCCGGGAAGGACGGCGAGCAGGTCCACCAGCAGCGCTTCAAAACGGTGGTCGATGTCGCCGTGCTTGGCGTGCAGCCAGGGCTTACGCCACCCCACCACGGTGCCGAAATAATTCTTTACCGCCAGGCTCACCAGCATCTGGCAGTGGGCCTTCACCTTGGGAAGGTTGACCAGCAGGTCGCACTCAAGTGCCGCCCGGTCGATCCCCACCGTCTCCCCGCAGCCGAGGCGCACCTGGGTCGGGTACAAAAAATTGACCCGCGCCACCGGCAAACCCTGCAGGGCCTCCTGGTAACCACAGGCCTGCATAACCTGCACGGCGGTGCCGAAGGCGGGCGAATCGCCCACCGCCACCTTCGCGCCGTGATCGACAAACCAGCGGGCCACCGCCGCCACCAGCTGCGGATGGGTGCAGGCCAGGCCATCGGCCCGCGCGCCGCTGATCAGATTGGGCTTGAGCAATACCCTCGCGCCACGGGAAACAGCAAAGCCGAGAACACGGCAGAGGCTGTCAACGACTTCAGTCAGCAACGCCGGCCGGTACTCGCCACAGCGCGCGATGGCAACGGTTTCACCTGCAATACGCATCCATATTCACCGGAGAGAAGAGGTGGGCTGTCGGAGGAGCGAGCGCCAGAAATAAGAAAGCCGGCTTGGCAAGGGGGTCCAAGTCGGCTTTCTTATAGGGAGAAAGAGATGAGTGTTAACTTGTCTGGATGAAAATGCAACCCTTGTGCCAAAACAAAAATACAAAGCAGAAAAAACGTAAAAACACAAAAAAACAACAACTTACAAGACAAGTCTTCACCCGCGCTCACCCCCCCATGGGGTTCAATTTTTTTTACCAACCACCCCTCGCCCCTATCAGTCGGTCGATTTTTATCGTCAAAACAACGATTTCCAGCAAAAGTTAAATTTTTTGTATCGCCACCCCACCGACTGTGCCTGCTCTCCCCAAGGACTACCAGCGGTGGTCCCAGCAACCCGGCTCCCTTTCGGCAGCAAGAGGGTACAATTTTTAATACCGCAGTCGCCCGATCAGGACGTGGCAACAGAGCGCGACCGGCAGACAGGACCCGGAGAGCAGGGCAAAATATTTCCGTGAAACCTTGCCCGGTCGGGTGGCGGCGGGTATAAAGAGCAGAAAACTCAACGAATTGACCGGCAGCAGGAGGTCGCATGCCCGCCACTGCCACAGCCGCGCCACATATCTTCAAGGAGGTCCTCCCCATGCTCGAATCCTATAGAAAACACGTCAACGAACGCGCCGCCCAAGGGCTGCCGCCGCTGCCCCTGTCCGCGGCCCAGACCACCGCTTTGGTCGAGCTGCTGCGGACCCCTCCGGCCGGCGAAGAGTCGACCCTCAAGGAACTCATCGCCAACCAGGTGCCGCCGGGGGTGGACGACGCCTCCAAGGTCAAGGCCGAGTTTTTGGCCCAGGTAGCCGAGGGGAAGGTCTCCTCACCGTTGCTCGACCGGGTCGAGGCGGTACGCCTCCTCGGCACCAT
>DHYT01000197.1 GCA_002415465.1 Desulfobulbaceae bacterium UBA5123 | reverse complement strand
CTGGTGCTCGCCACCAACGAGAACAACCTCCTTACCCGCTTCGTCAACGACGGCGACTACTCGCTGGGCACGGTGGTACAGACCATCAGCCCCTCCATGGATATCCAGGTGGCCAGCAACTTCGAACGCTACCTCTACTACCTGCTCGGCGAAAGTGCCGAAAAAACCAGGGCAGCCATGCAGAGCTTCGCCAAGACCGGCAAACTGCGTTTCGACGAGGGGCAACAGCGGCAGATCCAGGCCGAGTTTGCCGCCAAGACCACCGACGAGGAAGAAACCATCACCACCATCCGCGATTTTTACCAACGCCACGGCTACGTCCTCGACCCCCACACCGCGGTCGGCGTCAACGGCGCCATGGCGGCCGACCGGCAACCAGGCACCCCCATGGTCTGCCTGGCCACCGCCCATCCGGCAAAGTTCGGGGCGGCGGTCAACCGGGCCATCGGCCGCGACCCGGAGATGCCGGCGAGCCTCGCCGATCTGGAAAAACGTCCCGCCCGCTGCCGGGTCATCGACGCCGAGGTGGACGCGGTCAAGACCTTTCTTGCCGACAACGCCCTGTAAAGGAGTCAACGCCGCCGAGATGGAAATCGCAGAGCGCATCGAAAGCCTCCGGCAAACAGACCTCTTCAACGCCTTCAGCGATCAGGAGCTGCAACTGTTTGCCGCCTCGGTGACCGAAATCACCATCGCGCCCGGAGAGGTCCTCTTTCACGAAGGCGAGCCCGGCCATGAGATGTTCGTGCTGGTGGAGGGCGCGCTCAGGATATGCAAGGACAAGCGGATCATCACCATGCTCCGGCCCGGCGACTACGTGGGCGAGATGGCCATCCTGGAGGAGAAACCCCGCTCCGCCTCGGTGGAAGCGGCGGCCCCCTCGCGATTGCTGAAGATCACCTCGGAGCAGTTCAGGCAGTATCTGGCCAACCAGCCCCGCTCGCTGGTCTCGATGATGACCACCTTGAGCCGCCGGGTCAGGCGCGACACGGAGACCATCGCCGCCGACTTTGAAAAGGCCAACATCCTGATCCACGACATGAAGAACGCGCTTGCCATCTTCCTCTATCTGGATCTGCTCAAGAGAAGATATCCCGACGGCGATACCGCGGCATTCATCTCCCACATGCAGGAGGCGCGCGCCAACCTGCTCACCATGATGGACGAGGCACTGGCCGGCGCCAAAAACCATCTCTGCCGCATTGGCACCACCAGCGAACCCTCCTCCATGGCCGCCCTGCTCGACGACATCATCGGCACCGAATGCACCCTGCACCCGGACCTGCGCGACAAAAGGGTAACGGTTACAAACAGCGGCGAGGATGCGCCCTTTGCCTTCGACCGGCTCGAGATGAGGCGGGCGCTCACCAACCTGCTCATCAATGCCGGTCAGGCGAGCAGGCCGGGCGACCCCATCGCCGTCTCCTTCTCCCAGGACCGGCAATGCGCCGAGGTGGCGATCGCTGACCAGGGACCGGGCATCCCGGCGGAACTGCGCGATCGCATCTTCACCCCCCGCTTCACCACCAAGGCGTCGGGCAACGGCCTCGGCCTCGCCTCGTGCAAACAGATCATCGAAACACATCATCACGGCAGCCTGCGGGTGGAGGACAACCCGCGCGGCGGCAGCATCTTCCGCCTGCGCCTGCCCATCGCCGGCACACGGAGCAAGACATGAACGAGATGGAAACATACCGTCGCCGCGTCGAGGAGGCGGCGACCTTTCTCACGGCTCGCTTTCGCGAGCGGCCTGAAATCATCCTGATCATGGGTACCGGCCTCGGCGGCCTGGCCGCCCACCTCGACAACCCGCAGACCATCCCCTATGCGGAGATCCCACACTTCCCCCGCTCCACGGTGACAAGTCACGCCGGCAACCTGCTCTTCGGCACGCTGGGCGGCAAGAGGGTGGCGGCGTTGCAGGGCCGCTTCCACTACTACGAAGGCTATTCCGCCCGGGAACTGACCTTTCCGGTGCGGGTCCTCTCCCAGCTCGGCGCCGGCATGATGCTGGTCTCCAACGCCGCCGGCGGCCTGAACCCAGCCTATGCGCCGGGATCGCTGATGATCCTCCGCGACCACATCAACCTCATCCCCGACAACCCCTTGCGCGGGATCAACATCGACGCCTGGGGGCCGCGTTTTCCAGACCTCTCCGCCGCCTACGATCCGGAACTGATCGACAGGATCATGGCCTGCGCCGCAAAACTCGGGCTTGCCAACATGGAGTGCGGGGTCTATGTGGCGATTCCGGGCCCGAGCCTCGAAACCCCGGCCGAAACCCGCTACCTGCGCCAAATCGGCGCCGACGCGGTGGGGATGTCAACGGTGCCGGAGGTGATTGTCGCCAGGCATGCCGGCCTGAAAGTACTCGGCGTTTCGGTGGTGTCCAACGTCAACGACCCCGACAACCAGCAGCCGATCCTGCTGGAGGAGATCATCGCCCAAACCGAGCAGACGGCGGCGCGGCTGGTCCGGCTGCTTCTCGAATTCTTCAAGGAGCTGTAATGATGACTGCCAACCCCACCGCCGACCTCCTCCTCACCGGCACGGTCTGCACCCTGGACGGCCAGCAGACGGTCATCGACCACGGCGCGGTGGCGGTGAAGGGCGACACCATCATCGCCATCGGCCCGGCCGCGGAACTCATCGCCCGCCACCCGGACGCCGAACGGATCGAGGAACCGCACGGCCTGATCATGCCGGGGCTGATCAACACCCACACCCATGCCGCCATGTCGCTGTTCCGGGGGCTGGCCGACGATCTGCCCCTGATGCAATGGCTGCAGGAGTATATCTTTCCGGTGGAGGCCAAGCTCACCGGCGAGATGGTCTACCACGGCGCCCTGCTCTCGGCGACGGAGATGATCCGCTCCGGCACCACCTCCTTCTGCGACATGTACCTCTTTGCCGACCAGGTGGCGGCGGCGGCGCAAACGAGCGGCATGCGCGGCTGGATCGGCGAGGTGCTCTACGACTTCCCCTCCCCCAATTACGGGGAACTGGCCAACGGTTTCCGCTATGCCGAGGAGATGTTCGCCCGCTACCAGAACGATCCCCTGATCACCGTCACCGTAGACCCGCACGCGGTCTACACCTGTTCGCCGGACCTGCTCGTCCGCCTCAAGGCGATGGCCGACCGGCACGACGCCCCCTACGTCATCCATCTCTCCGAAACGAGAGACGAGGTGGCCGGCTCCCGCAAACAGTACGGCCGCTCACCGGTGCACCATCTCCATCACCTTGGCGTTCTCGACCAGCGGGTGATCGCCGATCACTGCGTGGTGCTCGCCGACGACGAGATCGAACTCCTCGCCAGGCAGCGGGTCAAGGTGGCCCACTGCCCGGAAAGCAACATGAAGCTCGCCTCCGGGGTGGCGCCGGTGCC
>DHYT01000017.1:24176-31337 GCA_002415465.1 Desulfobulbaceae bacterium UBA5123 | reverse complement strand
GTTGAACATGGAGCCGTTGTCGGCATGGGTCTTGTAGCGGAACATGGTCGGCACGGTCGCCGGGGCGCGGTCGAGAAGATCCTCGCGGACGATGACCACGGTGACCCCGGCCGGCCCCATGTTCTTCTGCGCGCCGGCAAAGATCAGGCCGAAGCGGCTGATGTCAAGCGGCCGGGAGAGGATGTCCGACGACATGTCGCAGACCAGCATCTTGTCGGTGGTGGGGAACTCGTGAAACTGGGTGCCGTAGATGGTGTTGTTGGAGACCAGATAGAGGTACTCGGAATCCGGGTCAACGGTATAATCGCTTTGCTTGGGGACATGGTTGAAAACCGAGTCCTCGCTTGAGTAGGCAACCTTGATGTTGCCGAAGAGCTTGGCCTCCTTGATCGCCTTCTTGGCCCAGACCCCGGTGTTGAGGTAGGTGGCGGTCTGGCCGGGGGCGAGCAGGTTCATCGGCACGAACGCGAACTGGCTGGAGGCACCGCCCTGCATGAACAGCACCTTGTAGTTGGCCGGGATGTTCAACAGCTCGCGGAGCAGGCTCTCGGCCTCGTCGGTGACGGCGATGAACTCCTTGGAGCGATGGCTCATCTCGATGAGGCCAATGCCCTTGTCCTTGAAATTGACGATATCCTTGGCGGCCTGGGTAAGAACCTCGTAGGGCAGGGTACCCGGGCCGGGGCTGAAATTGTAGATGCGATCCGGCATGGTTTTTCTCCTGAAAAGCCGACCTTTTTGGACAAGGACGGTGTCTGTAAATAATAAAAAGGGACGAAAACGGTTGCCTTCGGCCGGTGACTGTTTATAAAGAGGGGTATTATAGCAGATTGTTCGATGCTGTCACTCACTATCCCCCTCTTTTTTGTGATGAATTTGCACTTTCCAGCCATCGCCATCATCGGTCCCACCGGCGTGGGCAAGACCGCGCTTTCGCTGGCGGTTGCCGAGCGTTTCGGCTGCGAGATCGTCTCGGTGGACTCCATGCAGGTCTACCGCTTCATGGATATCGGCACCGCCAAGGCCAGCCTTGCCGAACGGGCGCGGGTTCCGCACCACCTGCTGGACGTTGCCGATCCGGACGAGGAGTACAGCGTCGCCCGCTATATCGAGGATGCCGCCGTGGCCATCAAGGGCATTCGGCAGCGGGGGAGGAGCCCGCTCCTGGTGGGCGGCACCGGCCTTTACCTGCGCGGCCTGAGCGAAGGGCTGTTTGAGATGCCGCCCTGCCCGGAACCCATCAGGCAGGGGTTGCGAGAGCGATTGGCGCGGGAGGGGGCGGCGGCGCTGCATGCGGAACTGGCCCGGATCGACCCGCGCACGGCGGCCCGCATCCATGTCAACGACACCTACCGCCTGCTGCGGGGGTTGGAGATCCATCAGGCCACCGGGGTGAGCTGGTCTGCGCACCTGGCGCAGGGGCGGCAGCATGCACTCCTTCAGGATATATTGAAGATCGGACTCACCTGGGAGCGTGAGTTCCTCTATCAACGGATCAACCAGAGGGTTGGGCAGATGGTCGAGCAAGGGCTGCTGGCCGAGGTGCGGGCGCTGCTCGATGGCGGTTACGGGCCGGAGTTGAAACCCATGCAGGCCATCGGCTACCGGCACATGGTCGAACACCTGCAAGGCCTCCGCGATTGGCCTGCCACCGTGGAGTTGCTGGCCCGCGACACCCGTCGCTACGCCAAGCGGCAGTATACCTGGTTCCGGCGTGATCCAGCCATCCACTGGTTCGAGCCGGTTCAGGAAGAAAAAATTTTTTCACTCATCAACACCTATCTTGTTGAGCATGGAGCTCCCGCGAACAGCTTATGAATGTCGCCAACGCCATCACCGTCCTGCGGATTTTGCTGATCCCCCTGCTGGTCATCTTTCTCATCGAGAATGAGCCGCGATTCGCCTTTCTGGTCTTCCTGGCCGCCGGGGTCAGTGACGGCCTCGACGGCTTCGTGGCCAGGGTATTCAAGCAGAAGACCCTGGTCGGCGCCTATCTGGACCCCATTGCCGACAAGCTCTTGCTGAATACCGCCTTCGTGACCATGGCGGCGCTGGGCGTCCTGCCTGCCTGGCTGGCGGTGGTGGTGGTGAGCCGCGACGTGATCATCGTGGCCGGGATCGGCGTGCTGATGCTCCTTGACCGGCCGCTATGTATCCAGCCGAGCCTGGTCAGCAAGGCCACCACCTGCCTGCAGATCTGTCTGGTCGGGGTGTTTCTCGGCCTGCAGTACCTGCCGCCCCTTGCCCAACTGGAACGGCCCCTGGTCTATCTTACCGCCGTCTTCACCCTGTTTTCCGGGCTGCACTATGTAACCGTGGGGTTCAGGTTGCTTGTCTCGCAAACAGAACCCCACGAAAATCGATAACGCACAACAATTACGCAAAAACAATAGATTGCATTGAATACCGACAAACAACATAAGGCTGCCAGGTGTCTGTAAAACCCGTAAAGGAGTGGCGCTATCGGCCACATCCCGCCGACCCTGACGCGGTCGGGAAGCTTGCCGGCGCGATCGGATTGCCCGAGTCGATTGCCGCCCTGCTGGCGGGGCGCGGCATCGATACGCCGGAGGCGGCCAGGTCGTTTCTATGGCCAACCCTGGCGCAGTTGCCGTCGCCGAGCCTGATGAAGGACATGGACAAGGCGGTTGCCCTGCTGGGCGATGCAATCCGCAGGCAACACCCCGTGATCATCTTCGGCGACTATGACGTTGACGGGGTGACCGGGGTGGCGGTACTGGCCCTGTTTCTGAGGGAGCTGGGGGTTGCTTGCCGCTGCCGACTGCCAAGACGTATTGAGCATGGTTATGGGTTTTGCGCGCAACTCGTTGAAGATGCGACTGAAAATACAGTTGTGGTCACGGTTGACTGCGGCATCAGCGACGTGGACGAGGTGGCCCGCGCCAAGGGGATGGGGCTTACCGTAATCGTTACCGATCACCATCAGCCGCCGCCGACACTGCCCCTGGCCGACGCCATCCTGAACCCCTTGCAGCCGGGTTGCGCGTTCCCCTGCAAACATCTGGCCGGGGTTGGGGTTGCCTTCTATCTCGCCATGGGCTTGCGCGGCCATCTCCTTGAGAGCGGCTTTTTCACCGACCGTGCGCAGGCCCCAAACCTCAAGGCATTTCTCGATCTGGTTGCCATCGGCACCATTTGCGACATGACGCCGCTGGTCGACGCCAACCGAGTGATGACCATTGCCGGGCTTGACGTGCTTGCCCGCACCAATCGACCGGGCTTGCGGCATCTTTTGGCGGTAGCCAATATCGATGGACAGCGGGTGAACGCCGACGACATCGGCTACCGGATCGGCCCGCGCCTCAACGCACCTGGCCGCCTCGGCGACGCCGAACCGGCCCTGAGGCTCTTGATGAGCGAGGATCAGGACCAGGCCCGGGCATTGGCCATGCAGGTTGACGCGACCAACACGGAGCGCCAGGAGATTGTCAGGCGGGTGACCGAGGAGGCCTTGGCAAGGGCCGCCGCCCTTATCGACGAGGGTGCGCAGGTTCTGGTTATCCATGAACGAGCGTGGCATGGCGGCATCCTGGGCATCGTGGCCTCCCGGCTGGTTGAGGAGTTCAACCGCCCGGCATTGCTTTTGACCACCAACGACAACGGGCTGCTCAAGGGTTCGGGAAGATCGATTGCGGGATTGGACATCCACGAAGCGCTCTCCGGCTGCGCGGATCTGTTGACAAGCTACGGCGGCCACACCGGCGCCGTTGGCGTGTCGCTGCCGGCCGAGAACCTTGCCGCGTTTATCGCGCGTTTTGCTTCCATAGTGGCCCAGCGGCTCGATGGCCAGTCGCTGCGACCACTGTTGTGGATCGATCAGGTGGTAAACCTTGGGGAGTTGAGTCAAAAGGGGTTCATGGAAGGGTATCAGCGACTGGCGCCGTTCGGGATCGGGAACCCGGAGCCGGTATTTGCGACCGCCGACGAAATCACGCTTGAGGATGCCAGGGTGGTTGGCCTCGATCACTTGAAGTTCACCAGCCAGATAAATGGCGTCCGTCTCGGTGGAATCGGCTTTGGCTTGGGCGGTTATCTTGAGCAGGTTGAGGATCGAATGGTGACCCCGGCTTTCACCATTCGGAAAAATTTCTTCAGGGGGCGGGAGGAATGGCAACTGAACCTCGTTGGCATTCGCGCCAACACAACTACTTGATTTGACAGAATTTAATAAAACTATACATAATATACATTATGCGACATAGCGAAAATATGACTGGGCGGTTGTGCTTTCGACGCCCTCTTGGTAAAAAGGATTGCCCTTGGCTTGGTTGGGCATGAACCCCAAAAAATCACTCAGGAATGCAGGGAGAAAATAATGAACCGTGACATCTATCAGGAACCCCTCGTCAGCCGTTACACCAGCCGCGAGATGCAGGAGCTCTTTTCCGAGCGCACCAAGTTCGAGACCTGGCGGCGCTGCTGGGTCGCCCTGGCCGAGGCGCAGCATGAACTCGGCCTTACCGACATCGTCACCGCCGAGATGATCCAGGAGTTGAAGGCGCACGTCACCGATATCGACTTTGACGTCGCCGCCGCCAAGGAGAAAGAGATCCGCCACGATGTGATGGCGCATGTCTATGAATTTGGGAAGAAATGCCCTACCGCCGAGCCCATTATCCATCTCGGGGCCACCTCCCAGTTTGTCGGCTGCAACACCGATCTGCTCGTCCAGAAGCAGGCCCTGGCCCTGATCAAGAAGGCGCTGGTCAACGTCATCAACAACCTGGCCGGTTTCTGCGACCAGCACAAGGGGCTGCCCACCCTCGGCTACACCCATTACCAGCCAGCCCAGCCGACCACCGTCGGCAAGCGGCACACCCTCTATATCCAGGACCTGCTCATCGATCTCGACTACGTCGAGGCCCTGGAAAAACAGGTCAAGGCGCGCGGCGCCAAGGGCACCGTCGGCACCCAGGCCACCTTCATCGAACTGTTCAAGGGCGACCACGACAAGGTCAGAAAGCTTGATCGGCTGGTAGCCGAGAAGCTTGGCTTTGATGATGTTTTCGACGTAACCGGGCAGACTTACACGCGAAAGCTCGACATGAAATCAGGCGAAACCCTGGCCGGCATTGGCGCCTCGGCGCACAAGTTTGCCGTTGATCTGCGGCTCCTCTCCAACCTCAAGGTCCAGGAAGAGCCGTTTGCCGCCAAGCAGGTCGGTTCCTCGGCCATGGCCTACAAACGTAACCCCATGCGATCCGAACGGATGACCGGCCTTGCCCGCAAACTGATGGGGCTGGTCGCCGACTTCGGCGCCACTTACGCAAACCAGTGGTTTGAGCGGACCCTCGATGACTCCGCCATCCGCCGGATGGATATCCCGCAGGCCTTTCTGCTCACCGACGCCATCCTTAAACTGTATCTCAACATAACGAGCGGAATGGTTGTTTTTCCGAAACAAATTGAACGTTACCTGCGCCAGGAGCTCCCCTTCATGGCCACGGAGAAAATCCTCATGGAGGCGGTTGCCCTGGGCAAGAGTCGTCAGGAGATGCACGAGGTGGTGCGTGATCATTCGGTGGCCGCCGGCAAGGTGGTCAAGGAAGACGGCATGGACAACGACCTCCTGCAGAGGCTGGCCGATGATCAGCGGATGCCCTTTGATCTTCTGCAACTGAACGAGCTGGTCGGCGACGGCAGCGAGTTCACCGGCCGGGCCGAACAGCAGACCGAGGAGTATCTGCAAGAGAAGGTGCGGCCCCGCTTGGCCTGCTACAAGCACCTAATCGGCGAGGTTGACAGCGCCCTTTCGGTATAAAACGCTTGGGTGCCGGCATACAAAAAAAGCAGGGGAGCGCCTGCGACGCCCTCCCCTGCCCGGCCTTCGTTGTTGGCCCAAGCGAACGGTTGGGATTTTGGGCGGCGCGTGTTGTGGCGCCGGATGGTTTATGGTAAATATGACAACCCTCACGCGACTCCAATTACGCATGGCCCCTGGCCGGATTCATTATCTCAAGTTCATTCTTGAGGGTTACGACAATCTGGCCATGCAGTCCACCGTCGATGTCCGCGAGGGACTGGTTGAACTGCGCTATCCGCCGGAGGTCGAGGCAGAGGTAAAGGCGCTGCTCGACAGCCTCTCCCCTTCCCTGGGGGTTGCGGAGCAGTCTTGATATAATGGATTACGTATTTTCTGTAAACACTCAAAATATCGTTATTAATAAGCGTCACACCGCAGACATGACCGAGAGATGATGCATCCAGAAAGACTCGCCTACATAGAAACCTTTGGCTGCCAGATGAACGAGCGCGACTCGGAGATCATGGCCCAGCTCCTCGCCCAGGAGTCCTATGCCCGCACCGCGGAAATCTCGCTGGCCGACGTGGTGGTGATCAACACCTGCTCCATCCGCGACAAGGCCGAGCAAAAGGTCTACAGCTTGCTCGGGCGGGTGCGGATGCTCAAAGAGGACAGACCCGGTCTGGTGGTGGCGGTGACCGGCTGCGTGGCCCAGCAGGAAGGCCGGAAAATCATCGACCGGATGCCCTTTGTGGACCTGGTGGTCGGCCCCCAGCATATCTATGAACTGCCCGACCTGGTCACCCAGGCCGCCCTTGGTCAGAAGGTGGCGGTCGAGCAGTCGAAGACCTTTGTCATCCCCCCTTTCCTGCCCGCCATGGAGAGCGGATCGCCCTACAAGCGGTTCGTCACCATCATGCAGGGTTGCAACAATTTTTGTACATACTGCGTGGTGCCGTTCACCAGAGGGCGGGAGATCAGCCGCCGTTTCGATGACATCATCGACGAGGTCAGCCATCTGGCCGCCAACGGCATCAAGGAGGTGACCCTGATCGGACAGAACGTCAACTCCTACGGCTTGGATCAGGCCCAGGCCACCCGCAGGACCTTCCCGGAGTTGTTGCGGGCGGTGGCCGGGATTGCCGGTATCACCCGCCTCCGCTTCACCACCTCGAATCCCAAGGACCTCTCCCAGGAGCTGATGGACTGCTTTGCCGGCCTCCCCAAGCTCTGCGGCCATTTTCATCTGCCGGTCCAGTCCGGCTCCAACGAGATCCTCAAACGGATGAACCGCAGGTACACCATCGAGACCTACCTGGAAAAGGTTGCCGGGCTGCGGGCGGCGCGGCCGGATATCGCCCTCACCACCGACATCATCGTGGGCTTTCCCGGCGAGA
>DHYT01000017.1:23767-24104 GCA_002415465.1 Desulfobulbaceae bacterium UBA5123 | reverse complement strand
CCGCCCGCCTCGCCCGCCTGCAGAAACGGTTGCAGGAGATTGTCGAGGAGCGGAATCGCGAGTATGAGGGGCGGGAACTCGAAATCATGGTGGAAAGCAGTTGCCCGAACAAGGATGGGCAATGGGCCGGTCGCGCCGGTTCAAACCATGTGGTAAACTTTACCGGCGCCGGCTCCTTTGCTCCTGGGCAACTGGTCACGGTCCACATCGATCATGCCTGCAGCCATTCCCTGCGCGGGCGTCTGGTCGGTTGAGCAGCACCACCACATAACCTTTTCAAGGCGGCACGAAGATGATTGATCTGCATACCCACTCCCTGTTCAGCGACGGCGAACTG
>DHYT01000017.1:0-23703 GCA_002415465.1 Desulfobulbaceae bacterium UBA5123 | reverse complement strand
CCATGTGCCGCCGGAGATGTTCGCGGAAATGGTTATCGAGGCGCGTAACCTTGGCGCCAAGGTGGTGGTCGGCCACGGCGAGACCGTCACCGAACCGGTAAAACCCGGCACCAACCGGGCGGCCCTGCTCGCCGGTGTCGATATCCTCGCCCACCCCGGCTTCATCAGCAGGGAAGACGCGGAACTGGCCGCCGGGCGCGGTATCTTTCTTGAACTCTCCGGCCGCAAGGGCCACTCCCTCACCAACGGCCATGTCGCGCAAGCGGCCGCCGCGACCGGGGCCATGCTCTGCGTCGACGCCGACGCCCACGGCCCCGGTGATTTTCTCACCGCCGCGATGGCCGAAACCGTTGCCCGCGGGGCCGGGCTTTCCGCCGAGGCTTACCAAGCCCTGCGGAAAAACATGGCCGCTTTCGTGGATCGCATCGGCGGCTGAAGGGCCGCACGCCTCCTGGCGGCGAGAGGGCTCGTTTTTCGCATACCATATTGCCATATCGCAAAATACGTGCTCTCCCCCATGGCAAAGACAGCCCAGGCAAGATTAAAATAGAAGGTATCTAAACGAAACGTACACAAGTTGCCTGTCAAACATTAGGATGGTTGAGGTTGTCAATGGGTTCGGTCATGGGGCGGATGAATTGCTGGGAGGTAAAACAATGCGGACGCGGGCCGGAAAATGGCACGAAATCCATTTGCCCTGCGGCTCGCCCCGGGAAATATGACGGCGTC
Source organism: Desulfobulbaceae bacterium UBA5123 (assembly GCA_002415465.1). Taxonomy (GTDB): domain Bacteria; phylum Desulfobacterota; class Desulfobulbia; order Desulfobulbales; family UBA5123; genus UBA5123. The sequence continues at coordinate 22,974 of DHYT01000017.1, read as the reverse complement.
AACGGCGGCACGTTTGCAGGCAGATTCTGCTGGGCGGTGGCCGGCACCTTTTGCAGCGGCACCGAGGAGCAGGGAACGTTTGCGGAAAAATTCCGTGACTGTCTCAACTGCAACTTCCTGCAGCAGGTCGATATCGAGGAAGGGCGATTCCTGATCCTGACACCCTACGAAATCGAATCGATGGGCGGCGTTGAGGATGTCTACCATTGATTTGAGCCAGGTATCCTGCAAAAGAAAACCCCGTAGCCGCATGATCGGCACGGGGTTTTCTTTTGCAGGGCTCAGGCATCTACAGATCAGGCAAGCAATGCCTTGACAATGGCGTCGCCCATGGCCACGGTCCCCACCGCCTTGGCGCGATCAGAGGCGATGTCCGGGGTGAGGATGCCATCGCCCAGAACCTTGGCGATGGCCTTTTCAATGCCGTCCGCCGCTTCGCCGTAGTTGAAGCTGTAGCGGAGCATCATTGCCGCCGAGAGGATCTGGGCAATGGGGTTGGCGATCCCCTTGCCGGCGATGTCCGGGGCGGAACCGCCTGCCGGCTCGTAGAGACCGAAGCCCGACTCGCTCAAGCTCGCCGAGGCCAGCAGACCCATGGAGCCGGTGAGCATGGCGCACTCGTCGGAGATGATGTCGCCGAACATGTTGCCGCAGAGCATGACGTCGAACTGGTGCGGGTCCTTGAGCAGCTGCATGGTGGCGTTGTCGATGTAGATGTGATTCAGCTTCACATCGGGATACTCCTTGGCGATTTCGATTACCACCTCGCGCCAGAGAACCATGGTGGTGAGGACGTTGGCCTTGTCCACCGAGGTGACGATCTTGCGACGCAACCTGGCCGCCTCAAAGGCGCGGCGGGCGATGCGCTCGATCTCCCAGCGGTGATAGACCATGGTGTCGTAAGCCTTTTCCTGGCCCCCCTCCCCTTCCCTACCCTTGGGCTGACCGAAATAGATGCCGCCGGTCAACTCACGGACGCAGAGCACGTCAAAGCCCTTGCCGACAATCTCGGGCTTCAACGGGCTTGCCAAGGCCAGCGAGGAAAACACCTTGGCCGGGCGCAGGTTGCAGAAGAGTTCGAACTCCTTTCGGAGCGGCAGCAGGGCCGCGCGCTCGGGTTGTTTTGCCGGCGGCAGGGATTCCCACTTGGGGCCGCCCACCGAGCCGAAGAGGATGGCGTCGCTGTTCCGGCACAGATCGAGGGTTGCCGGCGGCAAGGCCTCGCCGTGATTGTCGATGGCGCAACCACCCACATCGGCGGCGGTATATGCGAACGTGTGACCATATTTTTGCTGCACCGCGTCCAACACCTTGATCGCTTCCTTCATCACCTCGGGGCCGATGCCGTCGCCGGCCAGGATGGCTATCTTCTTCATCTATGTTTCTCCTTGGAGTTTGATTATCGTGTCATTGCGACCTGCTCTCAAAATTGAGCATCCCCTTTTTAGCCCGTTACCGTCGCTTTATCAACATTTTCGATGAATTTACCGACGAAAGCGATTGAACAGTGGCGAACGGGAAGAATCCCCGGTATTTTTTCGGGTCATGAACGATCACCACGAAGCATCCCTCTTTGATTTTTCGCGTCGCAACTTTCTTGCCGCGAACGCCCCCCTGGCCGACCGGATGCGGCCGCGCACGCTGGACGATTTTTGCGGCCAGGATAATATTATCGGGCCGGGCCGTCTGCTCCGGCGCGCCATCCAGGCCGATCAGCTCTCAAGCCTGATCTTCTACGGGCCGCCGGGAAGCGGCAAAACCACCCTGGCCCGCATCATCGCCAACACCACCAAGGCCGATTTCATCACCCTGAACGCGGTTCTCTCCGGGGTCAAGGAGATTCGCGCCGCCATCGAGCAGGCACAGCGCATCCTTGGTTCCGCCAACCGGCGAACCATTCTCTTCATCGACGAGGTACACCGGTTCAACAAGGTGCAACAGGACGCCCTGCTCCCCCATGTGGAGAACGGCACCGTCATCTTCATCGGCGCCACCACCGAGAACCCCTATTTCGAGGTCAACAAGGCGCTTCTCTCCCGCTCGCGGATCTTCGCCCTCACCACCCTTGCCGATGAGCACCTTTTCCAGGTGGCGCAACAGGCGATCAACGATCCCGAGCGCGGCTACGGCAAGCTCGATCTCCATTTCGCCGACGATGCCCTGGCGCATCTCGTCGAGATGGCCAACGGCGACGCCAGGGCACTGCTGAATGCCTTGGAGCTTGCGGTGCAAACCACTCCACCGGATCAAGATGGCCGGATCAATATCGACCGGACTGTGGCCGAGGAGTCCATCCAGCAAAAGGCGGTTCTCTACGATAAGGACGGCGACGCCCATTACGACGTGATCTCGGCCTTCATCAAGTCGGTGCGCGGCTCTGATCCGGACGCCGCCCTTTACTGGCTGGCCAAGATGGTCTACGCCGGCGAGGACCCGCGCTTCATCTTCCGGCGGATGCTGATCCTCGCCTCCGAGGATATCGGCATGGCCGACCCCCACGCCCTCACCGTGGTGGCAAGCGCCGCCCGCACCTTTGATTACGTGGGGCTGCCGGAAGGCCGCTTCGCCCTGGCCCACGCCTGCGTTTACCTTGCCACCGCCCCCAAGAGCAATTCGCTCTTCGCCTTCTTCTCGGCCCTTGAAAGCGTCGGCAACGAGCGGGAGGGCGAGGTGCCGGCTCATCTGAAGGATGCCGCCCGCGACGGCGAGGATTTCGGCCACGGCCGCGATTATCTCTATCCCCATGCCTACCGTGACCACTGGGTGGCGCAACAGTACCTGCCCTCCTCCCTGCAGGGACGCACCTTTTACCAGCCAGGCGGCCTCGGCTACGAAAAGGGCATCAAGACGCAGGTGGAACGACGGCGCGAAGAACAACTCGCCGCCTTTCTGGAGGAGAGGCAAGCCCTACAGAATCCGCTCAACGAGATGTTCTTTGCCGCCCATTGCCGTCCCTCCGGCAAGGTGCAGAGCCAGTGGCTGAAGCGAACCCTGGAAAATACCGGCAAACGGCTGGGCGAGGTGCGTGACGCCATGTATCTGGCCGCCGCCTGCGGGCAGGATGCACGGATTCTCACCATCAACGACAACGCCGGGCTTTTGATCTGGGAGGGGCTCAGGCAGGCGCCCCAGGGAGGGGTGTACGGACTGTTCGCGGATGCGGAGGCCGCGGCGATGATGCTGACACAGGCGGAAAATCTCGATCCGCTGGATCGGCCGGTGATTATTACCGGCGGGCTTGACGCATTCGAGGCGCATTGCCGGCGCGAGCAAGGTCTTGCCTTTGAGGTGATCCTGGCGCGGGGGATGAAGCGGGTGATGGAGGACAACAACAACTGCCTGGCAAGGCTTGGCGGTTTACTTGCGCCCGCCGGAAGGATGGTTTGCGCCGAGTCCTTGCCCCGTTTCAATCAGCGGCTGTATCGGCTGTTGCCGGAATCCGCCCTGCCCTCGGAGCTACGGCAGACCATCGCGGTTGCCGAGGAGGCCATCTACGCCCAACACAATCTCGACTGGTGCGAGGAAGACGCCCTGCGGCAACTGTTTCACTGCCCTTCCCTGCGGTTGCGGAAGCTGCACCTGGAGCATAGCCGCCATCAGGTCTATATCAGCCGCGACGATATCGACAACTGGTTCACCCCCAGGGACAAGGGTGACAAAAAGGCGTACTGTCAGCATCTGGCCGACTATCTCGACGAAAAGGCCTTGGCACTGATAAAGAACGCCTTCCTCGTCCACCTCAAGAACAAGGTCTGTCGCTGGGAAAGCGTTACCGCGTACCTTGCTCTGGAGCGCTGATGATCGCCTTGGTCAGGGTTACGCCGTTATGAAGCAGCAGTCCGGGGTATGATTCCCGCCCCGGCACGCCGCCGATGGGATCCAGCTCGTAGACGGGTATGCCCGCAGCCTCGGCCAGCACCTGGGCCGGACGCTTGGCAAGCTGCGGCTCGGTAAACAAGGCCTTGACCTTTTCCTCCTTGATCCGCTTGACCAGCTCCATGAGAAATTTCGGAGAGGGCTCCCTGCCCGGCGCCTCAACCACCACCCCGGCCGATTGCAGGTTGTAGCGATGAATGAGATAGTTGAACGATGGATGAAAGAGCAGCAGCGGTTCACCGGCAAGGGGCTTGAGAATGACGCGCAGCTCCCGGTCCAGCTGATCGAGCCGTTGCTTGAATCTTTCACCGTTGGCGACATAGATGGGCTTGCCGCCGGGATCGATACTGCAAAGTTCAGCAACCAGTTGCGGCACCATCGCCTTAACGGTCAACGGGTCTGTCCAGAAATGGGGATCGACGACACCCTCCTGATGCTCGTTCTCGTCGGCATCGCCTGAGTCCGGATGGTGTCCGTGACCATCCGTCATCATCAATTGCTCGGATTCCGGCACCAGGTTGAGCATGGACACCTTGAGCAGGACCGGCAGTTTCTGCACCCACTCCCCATCAAGCCCCGGCCCTCCGTAAAAAAAGGCCTGCGCCGTGGCGACACCCTTCAGGTCGGATGGCTTCGGCTCAAAGGTATGCGGTGATCCGCCCGGCGGCAATAGACGGTTAACCTCGGCGCGGCCGAGGGTGATCTCGCGCAGGATGGCGGCCAGGGGATGGATGGACGCAACGTAGCGGCGAGGCTTTTCAGCGGCCGTGGCCGCCTGGACGGTCAGGAGGAAAAACACGGAAAACAGCAAGGGGGCCAGAATGCGGGGCGATTTCATCAATCAAAAACCAGAAGACTGCGAATTTTATTAAGTTTTCCGTTCCCGATGCCGGTTACGGCAAGGAGATCGCGGGGAGATTTGAACTCGCCATGCCTTTCCCGCTGCAAGACAATGCGGTCGGCGAGAACAGGGCCGATGCCCGGCAGGATGGCAAGCAGTTGACGGTCGGCGCGGTTTACGGCCACCGGCTGGAAGAAGAGCGGCCGCACCCGGTTCGGGAGGGTGTCGTCGGCTGCCGCATGGCCACGCGGCAGCCGGTACAGGCCTTCGTCCCGGTCATGACCACGCAACCAGGCGAAGCGTACGGGTTCGGATGCCACGGCCGGGTTGAAGGGGCCGCCATGGCGGAATTGTATGAGGTGAAGCATGGCGATCACAAGACCGATCACAAGCAAAACTAACGGCCGGTGGTCCTTGTCGGGACACCTTGCCGGGGGGCGGTTATTTGCCTTCATCCTTGAGCAGCTTATAGGTGATACTGTCCACCAGCGCCTGCCAGCTTGCCTCCAGGATATCGTGGGATACGCCGACGGTTCCCCAGCGGGAGGTCTTGTCGCGTGACTCGACCAGCACGCGAACCCTGGCGCCGGTGCCATGCTCACTGGTCAGCACCCGCACCTTGTAATCGGCAAGCTCCATCTCGGCAAGCTGCGGATAGAAGCGGGTCAAGGCCTTTCTGAGCGCCTTGTCCAACGCGTTGACCGGGCCATCGCCCAGGGCGGCGGTATGGACCATCTCATCCCTTACCTGCAAACGGATGGTCGCCTCCTCAAGGGGATGCTCGCCGCTCTTGGTCTTCTGGCTCAGGATCCTAAACGACTGCAGATCAAAGAATTTGCGTTCGTTCCCCATGGCCTTGCGCATCAGCAACTCGAAGGAGGCCTCGGCGCCTTCGTACTGAAAGCCCTGGTTTTCGAGTTCCTTGAGGTTCTTGACGATGGCGGTCAAGACCGGATCCTTGCCGTCGAGATCCAGGCCGAATTTCTTCGCCTTGTGCAGAACGTTGCTCTTGCCGGCCAGATCGGAAATCAGGATTCGACGGACATTGCCCACCTTCTCCGGCTCGACATGCTCGTAGGTGACGGGATTACGCTGCACGGCACTGACGTGGATGCCGCCCTTGTGGGCAAAGGCCGACTGCCCCACATAGGGCTGATACTTATTGTGCGGCAGATTGGCGATCTCCGTCACGTACCGCGATGTTTCACGCAACGCGGTCATGTTGGCGCGGGCGGTGAAATCAAACCCCATCTTCAATCCCAGGGCCGGGATGATGGAGGTGAGATTCGCGTTGCCGCATCGTTCGCCGAAGCCGTTGATGGTGCCCTGCACCTGCACCGCCCCGTTATTTACCGCCACCAGGGAGTTTGCCACCGCCGTCTCGGTGTCGTTGTGGGCATGAATGCCGAGATCGATGGCGACCCCCTTGCCCGCCAGATGCTCCTTGACCGCCGTCATGATCGCCGGGATCTCGGTGGGCAGGGTGCCGCCGTTGGTGTCGCAAAGCGCCAGGCAATCGGCACCGCCCTCAACCGCCTTGTCGATGGTGGCAAGCGCATACTCCCGGTTGGCCTTGAAGCCGTCGAAGAAATGTTCGGCGTCATAGAAAAGATGCTTGACGTGTTTGCGCAAAAAGGCCAGTGACTCGACGATGATCAGCAGGTTGTCCTCAAGGCCGATGCGCAGGGCATCGGTGACATGGATATCCCATGTCTTGCCGAAGATGGTGATGCCCGGCGTGGCGGCCTCGACCAGGGCCAGCAGGTTCGGATCGGCCTCGGTCCTGTTGGCGAACAATCGCGTCGAGCCGAAGGCGGTGATCCTGGCGTGCTTCAGGTTCTGCCCCTTGATCTTCTTGAAGAACTCCACATCCTTGGGATTGGAGCCAGGCCAGCCGCCCTCGATATAGTCGATACCAAGCTCGTCGAGTTTCAGGGCAATACGGATCTTGTCCTCAACCGAAAGGTTGAAGTTTTCCGACTGGGTGCCGTCTCGCAGAGTGGTGTCGTAGATCGTCAGTTGCTGAGCCATGAGGATTCTCGCCGTTGTCTATCGTTGGTAAGGCTGCTTTAGGCCGCCTGGTCAAGGTTGAAGGCCTTGTGCAGGGAACGTACCGCCAATTCGGTGTATTTTTCCTCGATGACGCAGGAAATCTTGATCTCGGAGGTGGAGATCATCATGATGTTGACCCCCTCGCTGGAGAGGGTGTCAAACATGGTGGTGGCAATGCCCGAATGATTGCGCATGCCGACCCCGACCACCGAAACCTTGACGATGTCCGTGGCGCCCGAGACGCTTTCGGCGCCGATGTCGGCGGCGATCTTCTCCACCAGGGTCATCGCGCGTTTGTAGTCGGTGCGCGGCACGGTGAAGGTCATGTCGGTCATCTCGGTGCCGCGTGTGTTCTGGATGATCATATCGACGACGATGCCGGCGTCGGAGATCGGTTTGAAGATCTTGCTGGCGGTGCCCGGCTGATCCGGCACCTTAGCGATGGTGATACGCGCTTCGTTTTTATTGTAGGTCACACCTGAGATCTGCATGGATTCCATTTTTTTGTCCTCCTCGACAACCCATGTTCCCTCGTTCTCGGTAAAGGTGGAACGGACATGGAGCGGTACTTTATAACGTTTGGCGATACCGACCGAGCGGATATCGAGCACCTTGGCGCCCAAGCTGGCCAGTTCGAGCATTTCATCGTAGGTAATGCGATCAATCTTGCGGGCCGCGGCGCAGATGTTGGGGTCGGTGGTGTAGACCCCGTCGACATCGGTAAAGATGTCGCACTGATCGGCCTTCAACGCGGCGGCCAGGGCAACGGCGGTGGTATCCGAGCCGCCGCGGCCCAGGGTGGTGATGTCTCCGTCCGGGGTAACCCCCTGGAAGCCCGCCACCACGACAATCTTGCCATCCTTGAGATGCTTGTGGATCAACGCGGAATCGATCTCCTTGATCCGCGCCTTGGTGTGCATCCGGTCGGTGACGATTTTAACCTGATCCCCGAGCAGCGAGACGGCGTCATCGCCCATCTCCTTGACCGCCATGGCAAACAGGGCAATGGTCACCTGCTCGCCGCTGGAGAGCAGGACATCCATTTCCCGGGGATCGGGGATCGCCTGCATCTGGTTGGCCAGATCGACGAACCGATTGGTTTCGCCAGCCATGGCAGACAGCACCACAACCATATCGTTGCCCTTCTTTTTACAGGCGAGTACCCGCTTGGCCACCGCCTTGATCTTGTCGGGGTTGGCAACGGAGGTCCCCCCGAATTTCTGTACAATCAGTGCCATTGATATTGCATGCTCCTCGTAACAGTTGAGTTGTGCGCCCCTTCAATAAAAATGTCCGGTCGCCGTCATGCTCGGTAGCCGGATCACAGGGTCTCTCTAATTTTAAGAATTTTTCCCGACAAACGTGCTATTTTACCCAAGAAATCTAGATACGCACGTTATTTTTTTTACCGGCCGGAACCCTCATCGCGGATGGTTTTATTATAATTTCAATAATTTTAGCATTAAATAACAAACAGTTACCGCCACATGCAGCAAAAGCCGCCCTGTTGCGCGCTCATTTAAAATGAAAAAGTATCTTGCATTAAATAACAGATTTTGCTAGAAAAATTTCAACAAAAATTGGTGGTTCCATTCGTTGGCTTACCTTAACTTCAATCGGGTATTCTCAAAGTACAATGAAAGTTTCTCACACCCTGCATTTTCTTGTAACCGTATTCCTCTTCTGCATCGTCCTGACGATCATTACCCCGACCCCTCCCTCCCGCACCACCCGGAACCTCTCAACCGCGGCCACCGCCAATGCCTCGGTTCCTAGCGATACCATTATACATCACCACAAGGAATTCCATGGCGAGCTCCGCGACGGGGACACCTTTTCCACCTCGCTTGAACGTTTGCCGCTTCCGGAGGAGGTCTCGCGGCAGGTCCTCGTCAACATGAAGAAGTGCCTTGATTACAGACGACTCCGGCCCGGCGACAAATACACGGTCGTACTTGATGAAAAAAACAAACTCTTGCACTGCAACTATGAAGCCGGCCCCCTGGATGTCTATTCCCTGAAGCGCACCGAGAAAGGGTTCGCGGCCAAAAAGATTGCCGTGCCCCTGGAGTGCCATACCGAACGCATTGCCGGCGTTATCGACAGTTCACTCTTTGCATCCTTCTCTAAATTCAATGTGGATTCGAGCCTGATCTACGCCTTTGCCGATATCTTTTCCTCCCGCATCGACTTCAACACCGAAACCCGCCAGGGAGATCGCTTCAGTCTGCTCTTTGAAAAATATTACAAGGGCGGCAAGTTCATTGGTTACGGCCGCATCCTGATCGCACGTTATGAGCAGGCCGACGGAGAGATCCTCGAGGGTGTCCGTTACGGCGACAAAAACGGCGCCGGCGGTTCATTTTATGATCGGAGCGGCAAAAATCTCGGTTCCGCCTTTATCCGTTCGCCCGTGCCGGTGGGTCGTGTCTCATCCAATTTCACCATGCGCCGCAAACACCCGGTCCTCGGCGTGGTTCGTCCCCACCTCGGGGTTGATCTTGCCGCGCCGGTGGGCACCCCGATCATGGCCGCCGCCGACGGCAAGGTCTCATTCGTCGGCGCCAAGGGCGGATTCGGCAAGCAGATCGTTCTTCGTCACCGCAACGGCTATCGCACATACTACGGGCATCTGTCTCGGTTCAAATCCGGCCTCAAGCAAGGACAGACGGTGAAACAAAAAGAGATCATCGGCTATGTCGGCTCCACCGGCATGTCTACCGGGCCGCACCTTGACTACCGGCTGTCCCAGAAAAACGTCTTCGTAAACCCGTTCGCCCTGCAGTTCGTACCCAAGTCGCGCATCAGCAAAAAGACGATGCCCCGTTTCCGGGAACAGACCGAACTCCTTGCCGAGCTCCTTGAGCAGGCCCCCGCCAAGCGTATCCTGATGGTGCGGCAGATGCTGCTGCAACCGGATCAGCGGATCGCCCTGATGTAATCCCTTTCCGTTGCAATGCACCCTCCCCCCTTCAATATCGTTCTCGTGGAACCGGAGATTCCGCCCAACACCGGCACCATTGCCCGTTTGTGCGGAGCCACCGATTCGGTCCTCCATCTGGTTCGCCCCCTGGGTTTTTCCACCGATGACCGGTATCTGAAACGGGCCGGCCTCGATTACTGGAGGTTCGTCAAGATCGTCTACTGGCAGAGTTTTGACGAATTCCTCGAGGCACAGGACGAAGGAAGTCTCCACTTCTTCACCACCAAGGTAGACCGGTCCTACACCGAGATAGCCTACCGGCCCGGTGATTTTTTTGTTTTCGGCAAGGAAACAAAGGGGTTGCCGGAGGAGATCATCAACCTCTACCGTGACCGCTGTCGCACCATCCCCATGACCAACCCCAATATCCGGAGCCTCAACCTCGGCGTATCGGCCGGGATCGTTCTCTACGAGGCCATCCGGCAGAATCCCTCCGCCGCCTGACCCATCACCGTTTACCTTTTCGTCGCCGCAGTAACCACATTGTCGCAAACCGTACAATTTCGGCACTGGCCATGATCGACCTAACGTGTTGTTAATTCGATCTTATTGTCACAAATCCGCCCATGGCATGGATTTGGCTAATAGAGAAGGCAAAAGGTTGTTCCATGCCAAAGAAACTCAAACAGGGGGAGAAGCGATCATGGCTAAAAAAAACGTGGAAGAATTCTTAATTGCCGGCGGCGAAAGCCAGGAGATGCGCAACAGGTATGACGCGATCAGGCCCATGGCCGAATTCGTGTCCACGGCGGTCGCCGACGGTTACGATTTTTCCGCAGAGGAACTGGAGGCGGTGCTGAAGGAGTCCGGCGATTCCTTTGACCTGATCGGCAACCCAGCCAAGCGGCAGATATGGTGGAAATAGTGTCCTTACAGGTCAGGCCAACAGCACCTGATAGATGGCAAACAGGGCGAAAATGCCGAAGATGGCGCTGAAGGCCGCGTAGAGGGCGACGGTGGCGAGAACCATCTTGTACACCCTGGCGCCGTACACCCTTTTCATGGAGAGAAACAGGTAGACAACCGTGGTCGCCAGCGCCAGACCGAAGCCCGTTGGCTTGTGCAGCAGATAGAGGGGCAAAAACAGCATGTCTCGCAGGAAGGAAAACGACATCAGGTGCAGACAGAAGATCAGGTGTTCTACATAATACCGATCCTTGGCAACAAAGATGATCTTAAAAACAAAGGCATAGATGAAAATTGCCAGAAACAGCAACAGGGATATCTTGTTGTTCAGCTGCTGGTTGACGCTCCGGTAAAACAACTCATCCGCCAAGCCGCCGAGGAGCTGCTGCTTGGCCTGCAAAGCGGGCAGCAGCCGCCCGGTGAAATCGAACCGGAGCAGCAGACGGATGTCCAGCAAGGCCGCCTTGTCAAAGAAGGAGAAACTGAAGAAGTAGAGCATGCTCAGGGCAAGATAAAGCCTGATGGGGCGGATGTATGGCTTCTTCCGGCCGATCAGGTACTCCTCGGTGAGGCGGCCGGGCCTGGTCACCAGCAACTGCAGGGTCTTAAAGATCTTCGCGTCGATGTGGGTGATCTGGTAAATGATCTCGCGGGAATAGTGGACAAGGGCAAACTCATGTCGGAGATGGAGCTTCTCTCCACATTCGTGGCAGTATTTCCCGATCAATGCCGCGCCGCAGGAGGCGCATCGTTTGTTCATCTGGTCTGCTGACAAAATTCATCTCCACTGAGGTGCATTGCGACACGGACCGATCTCAGCCGTTCACGGAGTTTATATCTTACCAGCTTCATGGATCGATAGCCAGATCGACCTTCCCTGGCAGCGATCCTTACAATGGCGGATAGCGCCATCACTTGCGATGGCGGTCGAGGATGCGCTTGCCGGCCATCGCCGGTTCGATGCCGAGCCCATGGGCGATCTCGCTCCAGCTTTGCCCGGACTTGCGGTGGAGGCCGACAAGGACCCGTGGTTGCGTTTTGCCTGCCTGGGCGAGCAACAACACCACGGCGGTCTCCTTGACATGGAGACCATCCGCACGGAACGCGGCGACCGCGGCCGGGGATAGCTCAAAAAAATCCGCGATCATTTTCTCGGCAACCAGCACCCCTCCCTCCCCTNNATTCTGATCCATGCCCCCTTGCATCTTCAGCATCACCACCTCCCGCTTGGGAATGGCAAAGTACCTGGAAATCAGACTGTTGAAGGTGGTCGCGAGGAGGTACTCGTCCGAGGCGAATTTGGCGGCCGGGTTGTAGACGCGATCACGGAAGCAGTGGCAACCGGCCGTGGCTTCCGCCGCCGCAGCCTTTGGCAAAAAATACGACAAAACAAGGAGAAGGAGGACAAATCGAACAATTTTTTCAGATGACGATGATGCGCGCATGGTTCCTCACCGGAAAGCGTTCACTGGGCAGCCAGGCATGTCCCGGACTACCTGCATGAAAATACGGTTTGCCGGCTTGCGCCTTGATTCAGGTCAAGTGGCGTGATTTTTTTTAATTGCCCGCATCTGCACGGAAAAGAAAGGACGCTTGTCGGAACAGGCCGGGTCGGCGTACTATTTAAGCACAGGGTCCGGCGTGTCGCCGATGAACATCGGCCCCCTCCTCGACCATCACCCGTCTCACGTGAGCACGGAGTCCGCCATGCAGCAACCAGATCCCCTGAGCCGACTGCGCCGAATTGCAAACCTTGTCGGCAACACGCCGCTCCTGGCAATCGCATTGCAATGGCGAGGGGTACGGCGCACCATCTACGCCAAGGCCGAATACCTGAACATGACCGGCAGTATCAAGGACNNAGAGGCGCACTTTCTCACCACCGGACCGGAGATCTGGCTGCAGCTGCAGGCCTGTTCGCTGCAGCCCGACGCCTTTGTCGCCGGGGTTGGCACCGGCGGCACGGTCATGGGATGCGGACGTTTCTTGCGCGGTCGCAACCCGGCGATCCGGGTGCATCCGCTGGAGCCGGCAGGTTTCCCACTCAACCCTACCGGAACCCAGGGGAAGGAGCACCGCATAGAGGGACTCTCCGACGGCTTCCTGCCGCCACTGCTCGACCTTGGAATCATCGACGAGATGGTGCGGGTGGATGATGGCGATGCGATCCTGATGGCGCAGAAGCTTGCCGGCCAGTTGGGGCTGGGGGTCGGGATCTCTGCGGGGGCGAACCTGCTGGGCGCCTTGCAGATTCAGGAGGAAATGGGGGATGGGGCCGTGGTGGCGACGATCTTCGCCGATGACAACAAAAAATACCTCAGCACCGATCTCTTCCGCGCAGTGCCGGTGCAGGCAGGATACCGCGCACCCGATGTCCGCCTGCTGGCCCTGACCGCATTACCGTAACCGGGCACCGGCAACGGACAGCGTGTTGGCTGACCGCATTCGGGTCCGGGGCGCGGTTCACCACTCAACCGGGGTGAAGAAGAAGACGAAGCGGCCCTGTTCGATGTCGACCTTGAGCTTGGCGCCATGGCTCAAGCCATAGTAGATAAAGCCGTCCTTGGGGAACTCGTCGCCTCGCTCGCTGGTGTTGGGCGGCGATTCGTAATCCCGCTCCCGGTCATACCAGGAGATGAGCATGTACTCCTCGAACCGTTTCTTTGCCTCGCCCTTGGCGATGGCCACGGCCGCGTTGTAGTCGGCCACCCCACCCGCCGGCGACAGGGAAACGATCTCCACGCCGGTATAATCCGGCGGCTTGAGCGGACAGCTTCGATTGTCGTTCATTGTTCACCCCTCCTGGCGGATCAGCCCAAGGCCACATCAAGGATCATCATCACGGAAAAGCCGGCCATGGTCGCCATGGTGACGAGATCGATATTCTCGTAATGACGCTGCGATTCAGGAATCAGTTCCTCCACCACCACAAAGATCATCGCCCCGGCGGCAAAGCAGAGCGCGTAGGGAAGGATATCTTGCATCTTCAGCACGAAAAGCGCGCCGATCACCCCGGCGATGGGCTCCACCATCCCGGATGCCTGCCCCAGCAGGAAGCTTTTGCCGTTGGAGAGCCCTTCCCGTTTCAACGGCAGGGAAACCGCCGTACCTTCCGGGAAGTTCTGTAGACCGATACCGATGGCAAGCGCGATGGCGCCGCCGATGGTGGCCGAGGGCAGCCCCGCCGCCACCGCCCCGAAGGCGACCCCCACCGCCAATCCCTCCGGGATGTTGTGCAGGGTGATGGCCAGCACCAGCAAGGTGCTGCGCTGCCAGGAGGTTTTGACCCCCTCGCTCTTGTCGATGCTCAGGCCGGGATGGAGATGGGGCAGGAAGGTGTCGGTCAGACGCATGAAGACGCCGCCGGCCATGAAGCCGATAACCGCGGTGAGCCAGGGTGTCTGGCCGATCTGCTCCGCCATCTCGATGCCTGGCGCCAGGAGTGACCAGAAACTGGCCGCAATCATGACGCCGGCGGCAAAGCCGAGCATGGAATCCATCAACCTCTTGTTAACGGTCCTGGTGAAAAAAACCATCGCCGCCCCCAGGGCTGTCACCCCCCAGGTGAAGAGCGTCGCCAGAAAGGCCTGCGTCACCGGACTGAACTGCTGGATGAAGTCAACCATTCGTTATGGCATCCTGTAAGAATTTCTTCCCCGTTTGCCTGGCCAGATGCGCACTTCTTGAAAACGATCCAGCCGTGCATTCATGGGTGCATGCAACCCGCCGCCCTGAAAAGCCCGACAATGCCGACCCCAACCCAGAACACATTGAGAACGGTGTAGGCTCTATCTTTTTTAATTATTGCACACCAAGAAAGCAAGAGGGCATCCATCGTGTTGAATGCCCAGACAAAAAGAAAGGGGCTTTGCGGGCCAAGCCAGCTCACCAAAGAGAAGCTGAAAACCCGCATCAGCACCCCTATCATCTCAACGGCCCGTATGTTTTGAACCACCAGAACATTGAGTCTGCTCAATACAATCATATTCTATTATAACCGCAAAGGAAACTTGATCCGCCGCACCAGACATCTGCGGGCGCCCTCGGCACCCAGCGCCGCCTGACCGAACGGGGATCTCCATTAAGGATGAAGAGACGTATCCGTCAAACCTCTTGCCGGCGAACACAACTCAAGAGTCGTTCTGAATCCGGATGCCAGGGTCGGCGAGCAGATACTCGATGAGCTGCCGGTGCGGGGCGGGAAAGGCAAAGGCCATGAGTTCGGCGGGGGTGGCCCAGCGATACTCCTGCGCGGCGGTAAGGGTTGGTTTGGCCTTGCCGTTCAATAGACTGACGAAGTAGCAATGAAGGGTGATCCGGTAATGGGTATAGGTGTGTTTGATGGCATGAATCCTTTCAAGCCCTCCCACCACCAGGCCCGTTTCCTCGTAAAATTCACGCACCACCGCTTCTTCGGGGCTTTCGCCCGACTCGATCTGGCCGCCCGGAAACTCCCAGAGGTTGGCCCAGACCCCTTGCGGCCGCCTTTTCTGAATAAAAAATCGGCCCTCGCGGATCAGTACGCCGTTGGCCGTGGCGATGGGGATGATTTTTTGGGCCTTGCCCATAACCGGCCGGGCGTCGACGGTCCCCTGGCGGTGGGCGCGGCAGTGCTCGATGACCGGGCAGAGTCCGCAGGAGGGATTCTTGGGTTTGCAGACCAATGCCCCCAGTTCCATCAACGCCTGGTTGAACTGGCGGGCCTCTCCCTCGGGGAGGAGATCGCGAGCCTTTTGCCAGACCAGTTTTTTGCATTCCTTGATCGGGGCCTCGATATCGTAGAGGCGGGCAAAGAGCCGCTCGACGTTGGCGTCCACCACCGGATAGGGCTCGTTAAAGGCCAGACTCATGATCGCCCCGGCGGTATAGGGGCCGACGCCGGGCAGTTTGCGAAGCGCCGCATGGTCGGCGGGGATTTTGCCGCCGTGTTCCGTCAACAATACCTGCGCGGCCTTGAGGATGTTGCGGGCTCGGCTGTAGTAACCCAACCCTTCCCAGAGCAGCAACACCTCCTCCTCATCCGCCTTGGCAAGTGCGGCGATGTCCGGAAACCGCTTAAGCCACCGTTTGAAATAGGCCACCCCCCGCTCCATCTGGGTTTGCTGCAGCATCACCTCGGAGATCCAGACGTGGTATGGGGCATAGCCGGCACGCCAGGGCAGGTCGCGGCTATTCGCGGCAAACCAGTCGAGCAGTTGTTGGCGGAGAGATTGCATGGGGTTGGTCGCGGCGGGATCAGCGGGGATCGTTAATGATCTCAAGGGCGATCGCGGCGGCGCGTTCCGAAGCGCCGGGGCCGCCGAGCCGCTCCCGCACCTCGGCCAGGCCGTCACGCATGGCGGCAATCACCCTGGGGGCGAAGAGCAAGGGGGCGAGTTGAGCGGCAAGGCTTTCGGCGGTCACCTCTTCCTGCAGGAGCTCCGGCACCACCAGCCGGTCGGCGACCAGGTTGACCAGCGACATGTATTTGACGTCAACCAGCTTGCGGGCCAGCCAGCAGGTAAGGGGCGAGGTCCGGTAGGCGACCACCATGGGGATGTCGAGGATGGCAAGTTCCAGGGTAACGGTGCCGGAGGCGGCAATCACCGCGTCGCAGGCGGCCATCATGTCGTACCGGTCGCTGTCGATCACCCTGATCGGCACCGGGCACCCGGCCAGGCCGTGGGCGTCAAGGTCGGCCCGGCTTAGGGAGGGGGCCAGCGGCAACAGGAACACGAGTTCGTCATGCCCGTCTGCCAGGTGACGGGCGGCCTCGAGGTAGACCGGCAGGAGGTTGGCGATCTCCTTCTTGCGGCTGCCGGGCAGCAGTCCGACCACGGTGGCGTCGGCGGGGATTTGGTGCCGGGCCAGAAAATCGGCACGGGAAAGCTTGCTGGCAACGGTGTCCAGCAGCGGATGGCCGACGAAATTCACCGCCATTCCCCGCTGTCGGTAAAATTTCTTCTCAAAGGGAAGGATCACCGCCATCCGATCCACCAGTCGGCGAATCTTCTTGACCCGGCTGGCGTGCCAGGCCCAAACTTGGGGACTGATGTAATAGAAAATCGGAATCCCGAGTTTCTTGGCCTGCTTGGCCAGCATCAGGTTGAAGCCGGGATAATCGATGAGGATCAGGAGATCGGGACGGTTGTCGCGCAATTCGGTGAGCAGGGTACGCCTGGCGGCGCGAATATCGGAGAAATGGCTGAGCACCTCGATGATCCCCACCACCGCCATCCTGGCCGCGTCGTAGAGAATTTCCACCCCTGCCTCGGCCATCGCCGTGCCGCCCATGCCGCAGATGGACGCCGCCGGCGAGAGACGCTTTAACGCCCTGGCGAGGTTGGCGCCGTGCATGTCGCCGGACGCCTCGCCGGCCACGATCATGATTCGAGGGTTAGACATGGGTGCAATCGCGATGGCGGAGCGACATCAGCCCTGCAGCAGGCTTTTGAACTGCTCGGCATGTTGCCGGTTCTGGGACATGATCTGAGTCACCACCTCCAGGGCGCGGCGACCGGCATGCCCCGAAACCTGCGGCGTGGTCCGGGTGCGGACATTGGCGACGAAGTCACGGAGCTCGGTTTCCAGGGCGTCCTTGTCACCGTAGGCAAAATTCTGCTGGTCCTCCTTGGGCATGCCGTTTTCGTCAAACCCCGGCAGCTGCTTGATTACCATGATTTCCTTCTTGGCGAAATCAACCGAAAGGTAGGCGTTGGGTTGAAAGATCCGCATCCGGCGGATGTTTTCCTTTGAAATCCGGCTCACCGTGACATTGGCGGTGCAGCCGTTTTCAAAGATCAGGCGGGCGTTGGCGATATCGGTGGTGTTGGTGACCACCGGCACGCCGACGGTATGGATGGTCTTGAGCGGCGACTTGACCACGCTCAGGATGATATCGATGTCATGGATCATCAGATCGAGAACCACATCCACGTCGAGGCCGCGGCTCTTGAAGGAGTGAATCCGGTGCGATTCGATGAACAGCGGCGTGGTGAGATGGTCGCGCATGGCCATCACCGCCGGGTTGAACCGTTCCAGCAGCCCCACCTGCAAGATGCATTTGTTGGCCTCGGCGCGACTGATCAGGTCGTCGGCCTCGGCAAGGCTTGAGGTCATGGGCTTTTCGATGAGCAGATCGATGCCGCGATCGAGACAGGCGGAGGCGACGGTATGATGGTAGCTGGTCGGCACCACCACGCTGACCGCGTCGACATGGTCGAGGAGCTTGCGAAAGTCCGTGTAGGGCGTGGTATTGCAGGTGGCCGCCACCCGCGCGGCGATGGCCTCGTCCACATCCACCACCCCGGCCAGTTCGACGTCATCCATGGCCGCATACTTCTGGGCGTGGAATTTACCGAGATAGCCCACCCCGATTACTCCGACTCGAATCTTTTTCATGTGCGTTTCTTTATCTTTGTTGAGAGGCTGACGCTATTGTATGCAACGGATTACAAGTGCGGCATTCTACCATCCCGCACCGGGTCACACAACAAAAACGGCAATTCAACCCGGTTCCCCAAAAGGGGCTTGTCGTTTCAATACGTTATGCTATTATTGACCTTCGTCGAGGCAATATCCGGGCTCCCCTTGCGGAGCCCGGTTCTTCATTCCCAACCAGGCGGGGACAGCCCATGACCAAATCTCGAAGCAGTTGGCAATCCAATCTCGGTTTTCTGCTTGCCGCCATCGGGTCGGCCATCGGCCTCGGCAATATCTGGCGTTTCAGCTATATGGCGCATCAGTATGGCGGCGGCGCGTTTCTGATCCCCTACCTGGTGGCGCTGCTTATCGCCGGCATCCCGATCATGCTGCTGGAATACGGGGTCGGCCATCGCGAGAAGGGCTCCTCGCCACTCAGTTTCGCCCGCCTCGACAGCCGCTTTGAATGGTTGGGCTGGTGGATGCCGGTGGTGGCGATGTTCGGGATCATGCTCTACTACTCGGTGGTGATCGGCTGGTGCGTCAACTACCTCTTCTTCGCATTTAATCTCTCCTGGGGTAACGACCCGCAAGCCTTTTTCTTCAAGGATTTTCTGCAACTTTCCGACTCGGCCTCCATCCTGGGCGGCATCCGCATCCCCATCGCCTTTTCCACCATGCTGGTGTGGATTCTCTGCTGGCTGATCTGCTTTCGCGATATCCGTCACGGCATCGAGAAGGCAAGCTTCATCTTCATGCCGATCCTGTTTCTGCTCACCATCATCATTGTCGCCTGGACCGTGACCCTGGAAGGGGCCGGCGACGCCATCGCCAACCATTACCTGCGCGCCGACTGGTCGAAGATCAACCTCTTCGCCGCCGATCCGGTTGTCCGCAAGGGCGCGGGCGAGGTCTGGGCCGCCGCCTTCGGGCAGATCTTCTTCACCCTCTCCCTGGGCTTCGGGATCATGATCACCTACGCAAGCTACCTGCCGGAAAAAAGCGATATCGGCAAGAACGCGGTCATCACCTGTGTCGTCAACTGCCTCTACTCCTTTATCGCCGGCTTCGCGGTGTTCGGCATCGTCGGCTTCATGGCCCACAGCCAGAACGCCTCGTTTGCCGACGCGATCAAGGGCGGCCCGCAGCTTGCCTTTGTCGTTTATCCCAAGGCGATCTCCATGCTGCCGAGCATGAACTCCCTGTTCGGGGTCCTCTTCTTCATGATGCTGGTGATTGCCGGTTTCACCTCCGGCGTCTCGCTGATCGAGGCATTCTCCTGCTCGATCACCGACAAGTTCGACTGGCCGCGCAAACGGGTGGTCACCTGCCTCTGTCTGGCCGGATATGCCGGCAGCCTGATCTTTACTACCCGCGGCGGCCTCTACCTGCTGGATATCGCCGATCACTTCGTCACCAACTACGGATTGATCCTGGGCGGGATCCTCGAATGCCTGCTGGTCGGCTGGGTTTTGCAGGCGCACGTACTGCGCAACCATATCAACAAACAGGGCAGCAACATCCCGGCGGTATGGAACCTGTTGATCCGTTATACCACCCCGCTCATCCTCATCTACCTCCTCTATCTCTCCCTCGACGCGGACCTTGCCAAAAACTACGGCGATTACCCAACCGACCAGTTGATCCTCTATGGCGGCGGCTGGCTGCTGGTCTGCCTGCTGGCCGCGCTGATCTTTGCCTTCAGCCGCTGGGAGGCAAAAAAATTGAAGCGCCGGCACCTCCCCGAGGAAGACGAACTGCTGGTGTAGAACTATCTGTGGCGAACCAGCAATATCACTGGCCTCCCGCCTGTTTGGGATGTATGCTGTCTGCGATGGTCACCAAAGACCTCCCAACAACCATTTCATTTTGCTTTGAGCAGGCGGCCAGATGCTGAATTCGGCCAAGAAAACGGTTCTCTATATAATCCTGGCGGCGGCTGTGACCCTGCCCGCCATCGCCTACCTTGCCCCCAAGATACTCCATGTCGACGCGATCACGGCAACCATCGCCGAACGCCTGCAACAGGAGATCCCCGGCGAAGTCTCCATGGGCGGCATGCAATGGCGCTGGCTACCTTTTCCCCATGTCTCCATTCGTGATCTCAAAATCGATAACGAACATCTGCAGGCCGCCCTGCCCGTGGCGGCCCTCTATCCGGACTGGCTGGCCATCCTTACCGGTCAACCCGCCAGGCTCAGAAGCATAACGCTTAAAGATCCGCGGATTATCCTGAAAAAGATAGAAAGCAGCAGCACCGTCCCGCAACTCCCATCGCTTTTGATCAAGATCAAGAACGGCTCCATCATCACCCCCCGCATCGACGCCGGCGGGATACCGGCACTCCCCGCCCTTTCCCTGTCGGCGGTCAACGGCATCCTGGACATGACCCCCTCGACGCTCGCCTGCCGCATCAGCGGTTCGGCGCCGTTTGTCAAGAAGGTCACCCTGAAGGGCAACCTCGAACTGCCTTCGTTGCGGTATAACGCCGAAATCGATTGCCAGAAACTGATCCTGCGCAAGGGAAGCACCCTCTCCACCGGCGCCATCGGCGATCTCACCGTCGCCGACTCGGTTTTGAATCTTAAAAGCCGCGTCAACGGTGAAGGGACAGCCCGGTTCACCCTCGACTTGGTCGGTGACCTGCCCTGCCTGCTCCTCCACGCCCAGGAACGGGAGTTGCCGATCAATTGCGGCTTTGCCGACCTCTCCATCCAAAAGGATGGCCCGGCGCTCTCCCTTGCCATCCGTGAACTTGAAATCAAAAAGCCGGCAATCACCCTGCATGGTTCACTGCGTCGTACCCCGGTGGCGGGCGGCGCCGATCAATGGCACGTCGATCTGGCGGCAAAAAAAATCGATCTGGCCGCGATCCGGTCCGGTGTGCTTGCCACCCTGCCTCAAGACGAGATTGCCGCCATGGTGTGCGACATTGTCAGAAAGGGCAACGCCGACAGCGCTTCCTTCAAGTTCAACGGGCCGCTGACCGATCTTGCCCATCTCCGCAAGATGACCATTGCCGCCGATGTGAAAGCCGCCGAGATCCATATCCCTGACATTGATCTTGATCTCTTCGACGCAACCGGTCCCATCCTGATCGAAAACGGCGCCCTGACCGGGCAGGGCCTCTCCGCGAAACTCGGCAACAGTGTCGGCCGAAACGGCACCTTGCTGGTGGGGCTGGCCGAGGATCATTTCGGTTTTGAGCTTGACCTTGACCTTGATGCCGATCTCGCCGATATCGCCACGGTTCTCAAACAGCAGGTGCCCCACCAACCCTTCCAGGAAGAGCTGGCACGTTTTCGCAACCCCAAGGGAACGGCCTCCGGCCATCTTTCCTTGGGTGACCACCAGCATCATGTCGATGTGTCGGTTACGGTCAGGAAGATGCGCGGGTCATTCGACTACAACCGCTCGCCGTGGCCGATAGCGGTGCATGGCGGCACCCTTGCGATTGACACCAAGGTCGGCGTCATCGACTGGCAGGACCTCTCGGCCGAGATTGGCGAGCAACGGATCAACCGCAGCAGCGGCTCCGTGCACTGGGGGGAATCCCCGGTACGGCTGACGATCGGCGATCTGGAGGCAAACCTTGCCGCCGGCCCGCTGTACAAGGGCCTTGACGCCTACCCTGCCCTTGCCGGCCACGTCAGGCCCCTGCTCACCGCGATCCACGGCTCCCTTGCCCTGGGAAAGGGCGTCGCCGTATCAGGGCCTTTGTTCGATCCGGCCCGCTGGCAATATACCTTGCCCATCACGGCCGAGAATCTGCGCTGGCGCAGTACCCTGCTGCCGGAGGAAGTGACAACCCGCAAGGCCAGCGCCGTTCTCACCGACGGCGGCCTCAAGCTCACCGAGAGCGAGAACGCCATCGGCGCAAATCCCATCACCGTGCGGGGCGAATTCCAACATCACCGCCTGCAGCACTGGTCGGGGGCGGTGAATCTCGCCGGCGTGATCGGCGAGGAGTCCGGTTACTGGATCAAGAAAAAAGGCTGGCTGCCCCCCTCGCTGATGCCACGCATCCCGGCCCACATCGACAATATGCGTCTGGCCTGGGACGACGAGAATCTGCACCTTGCCGGCGCCATGCATGCCGACGGCATTGGTTTTTCGCAGCCCTCACTCACCTTCGATGTGCATTCGCGGGCCGACAACCCGTTGCTGATGAAGCTTGACTTTGCCAAAGGCGACGAGAAAGGACAATTCACCCTGGACCTGCTCGACAAGAAACCGGAAACCTTCGCCCTCAAATGGCGTGGAACCTTGAAAGGCGCCACCATCCGCGCGCTGATGGCTGACAAGAATCTGCTCAACGGCGACCTGCAAGGCGATTTCAGGATGACGGTGCCCGCCCCCTCGACAGATTCACGTTTTGACGGCTGGCTGCGGGCGGAGAAGTTCAGATGGTACTGGGGCTATAAAACGGAGTTTATCAAGGTGGGCACCATTCGCCTGCAGGGAAAGGGAGACAAGCTGCTGGTCAGGAAGCTTGATCTGGACTTCGGCGGCGGTGAAACCTTGACCGCGCACGGGGCGGTCACCCCGGATGTCGACGGCTTGATGGTGGATTTCGGTTTTACCTCGCCGATCTTATCGCAGCAGACGATTGACGATTTCCTGTTCGACCTGGATGCGGTCGAACGGATGCAGATCGATGCCTGCGACGGCGGCAAGCCGGACTGGTCGCTGATCGGCACCATCGATTTCAAGATCGATGAATTCCAGAGCTTCGGCGCCAAGAAGACCACCGGCCCCGGCAAAAACATTCTCCACTGGCGGCCGCTCGCCGGTCGGGTGGAGTTGTATCCGGCCAAGGAGACAAGGGTGCTGATCGACACCGCCGACCTCTGCTGCCTCGGGGTCAGCGGGGTATGGAGTTCGACGCGCCATCGCAAGGACGCATCCTTCAAGG
>DHYT01000212.1 GCA_002415465.1 Desulfobulbaceae bacterium UBA5123 | reverse complement strand
TTGCCGACGCCGGTGGGGCCGGCGAAGAGAAAGGCGCCGGTGGGCCGTTCCGGGGGCTTGAGGCCGGCCCGTGAGCGTTTGATGGCGGTGGTGATGACCGCAAGGGCCTCGTCCTGACCGAAGATTTTTCCCTTCAGGTCTTGAGCGAGCAGTTGCAGTTTCTCCACATCCGAAGAGGAGGTGTTCCGGGCCGGGACCCTTGCCATCCGCGAGATAACGGTTTCCACGTCCCGGACCGTGACGGTGCGGGTTTTCTTCTTGGCCTTGCCGTCGAGCAAGCGAAACGAGGCGCCCAGTTCGTCGAGAACGTCGATGGCCTTGTCCGGCAGGAAGCGATCGGTGAGATAGCGGTCGGCCAGTTCGGCGGTGGCCTTGATGGCGGCGTCGGAGTAGCGGACATGGTGGTGCTTCTCGTAGCGGGACTGCAACCCTTTCAGGATCGCCTGGGTGTCGGCAACCGACGGCTCCTCGATGTCGATCTTCTGAAAGCGGCGGGCCAGGGCCCGGTCCTTCTCGATGTGGTTTTTCTGTTCCTCGTAGGTGGTGGAGCCGATGCAGCGCAGGGAGCCCGACTGCAGGGCGGGCTTCAGGAGGTTGGAGGCGTCCATGCTGCCGCCGCTGGTGGAGCCGGCGCCGACGATGGTGTGGATCTCATCGATGAAGAGGATGATCTCGGGCTCCTTTTCCACCGCTGCGATCACCGCCTTGAGCCGTTGCTCGAAATCGCCGCGGTACTTGGTGCCGGAGAGGAGCGCGCCCATGTCCAGTAGGTGGATCTTGGCGTCGGCGAGCACCTCCGGCACCTTGCCGTCATGGATGTGCAGGGCCAGTCCCTCGGCGATGGCGGTTTTGCCGACGCCCGGCTCGCCCACCAGCAGCGGGTTGTTCTTGCGGCGGCGGCAGAGAACCTGCATCACGCGCTGCAACTCGCGCTCACGGCCGATCAGCGGGTCGATCTGGCCGGCCGCCGCCCGTTGGGCGAAATTGACGGTGTATTTGTCCAGGGCGGATTCCTGCTTCTCCTTTTCGCCGGGCTGCTCCGTCTTGGGAGGGGCCGCCGGCTTGGGTATCTCGTGGGAGATGAATTCCATCACGTTCAGCCGCTCGAGCCCTTCGGATTGCAGGAAAAACACCGCGAAGGACTCCGGTTCCGAGAAGATGGAGACCAGCACGTCGCCGGAGTCCACCTCTTTTTTGCCGCAACTCTGCACGTGGGCGATGGCCCGTTGCAGAACCCGGTTGAAGCCGATGGTCTGGGAGGGCTCAACGCCCTCGTCGCTGTCGGTGGTGGGCAGGTTGGCGGCGAAATAGGTTTCGAGCTTGCGCTTGAGGCTGTCGCGATCGCCGCCGCACTTGGTGATGATCTTTACGGCCTGTTCCTCATGGAGCAGGCCGTAAAGGATATGCTCGACGGTGACGTGTTCGTGCCGGTGTGATTTGGCCTCGCGAATGGCCATTACCAGGGCCATTTCCAGTTTGTGGCTGATCATTGCTGTTGCTGCGCTCCTGTGCGGTCTCTAGGCCGGCTCGATTGAGCATTTCAGGGGAAAATTATTGCTGCGGGCCTGGCCGATAACCAATTGCTGTTTGGTTTCGGCAATGTCCCGGCAATAGACGCCGGCGATGCCGATCCCCCGGCGGTGCACCTGCATCATGATTCGCGCCGCCTCCTGGGGGGGCTTGTTGAAGATCGTTTCCAGGATCATCACCACGAATTCCATGGAGGTGTAGTCATCGTTATGCAGGAGGACTTTGTAAAGCGACGGTTCCCGCAGCTGCTGCCGGTGTTCGGTGAGAGTCTCTCCCTCTGTCTGTTTGACTGGTGCGCTCATGGTTCGGCGAGAGTCTGTTCCCGTTCGTTGCCGTGGGTTGTGGTTGCCGTGGCGTCAGGGCAGGGGGTGACGCCACCAGGTCGCCGCACTGGACAAGGATTTCGGCGCTTGCCGCAGTGAGGCAGTCGGCAAGTAATTTTTCCAACTCCTGCGGACCAAATGAGAGTGTAATCATTTCTTGCGCAACATGCACGTTCCGCCGAATAACTTTTTTATCCTTGACCACGCCCAGGATGCACTCCACCTCCATTTCCGCCCGCGCCTTGCCGGAGAGGTGCCTCTCCTCCACATCGAGGGTGAGGCGGGTAACGCGGCCGGAGATCAAAAGCCGGTTCGGGTCGGCGAAGGCGGCAAGCCCGGCCGGGGTCTGGTCCCAGCGGCTGCCATCCTGGGCGACGGCGATAGTGCCGGCGAGCAGCTGGCGCTGGAGGAGGGCGTCAAGGGCGCGGCCGACGCTGCCGGGCTTGACCAGCAGGAGCGTCTGGCGGTTGTTGGTGAACAGGTGGCGGCCGATGCGGGCGTCGGCGGTAAAGTCCTCGGCAAAGGGGTGCAGCAAAACCGTGGCCTGACGCGGGTCGCCGCCCTCGGCCGGCGCGGCGGGGCCGACGGCAAGATAGCGGGAGGCCGGCACCGCGCAGGCGGCAAGGATGCAGGCGAGGGCGAGCAGCGGAAGGGCGAGGCGGGTTGGCGCGGACGGGGTTGTCATTGGCGGCTCCTTGCGGCGACTTGTTGTTGACGGGGCGGTTGCAGAATCCGGAAAAGCATGTTTTCAAGAACGGCCTCTTCCGGCAGCCCGGAGCCCTTGAGGCGGTACTCGGCGGCGAGGATCTCGGCCAGGGCCGCCTTCAGGGCGGCGACGCTGAATCTTTCCGCCTGCTGGAAGAGCTTGTAGACCACAAAGGGATGACCGGCCAGCATCTTCGGCCATTCTGGGCGGGCCGCCTTGAGTTGCGCCAGGTAGCCCCGCTGGAAGGAGTTGAAATCACCGCCGGGATGGTAGGGCGGGTCGTTTTGGGCTTCCAGGGCGCGGATCAGGAGGAGCTTGCGGAGATGGTTGCGCAGGCCGGAAACAATCACCAGCGGGTGGATCTGGTTCTCGCGCAACCGGCTCATGAGGGCGAGCGCGCCGTCGAGGTTCCTGGTCGCCACCGCCTCGGTGAAGGCGAACAGCGCTTCCTCGCGGGTGCGGCCGATCATCGCCTCCAGGTCGTCGATGGTGATGTTGGGGGCGTCGCCCACCGAGAGGCACAGCTTTTCCGTTTCCATGACCGCCGCCACCGGGTGGAAACCGACCCGGTCGAGCAGCAGGGGCAGGGCGCGGGGATCGATCTTTTTGCCCATCCCGGCCAGGGTCTTGCGGATAAGATCCTCCAGGAGCGCGTCTTGATCCTTGCGGGCGGCGGTGCTGGCGCCGGTGTCAACGGAGAGGTCGATGACGGTGGCGTTCTTGTCCAGATATTTATAGAGACGGGTGCGTTTGTCCGCCGCCTCGGCGATCAGGATCAGGATATTGTTCGGCGGCAGCCCTTTTTCAAACGCCTCCATGTAGAGGTCGGCGATATCCGCCGCCTTGGCGGTTTTGTTGCCGGCGGCGGGGGGCGCGGCCGCCAGCGCCTCGACGAACCACTCCATCTTCTCCTCCGGCTTGGCAAAGCCCAGCAGGGTACGCCAGCGGCTGGCGGAGAGTCCGATCAGTTCGCCGGCGGCATCCTCGCCGTCGAGGCCGGCGAGATCCAGCACCTGGCCGGCCAGGCGGCCGGCCTTTTTGAGCTCTTTCTTCTCGTGCGCCTGTTTTGCTTTCTCCCAGAGGGTTTTCGCCACCTCTTTCGAGTAGAACAGCCGGGTGTCCATGATCCGGAACAGCTGCCGCCCCGGCAGCATGCTGAAGGTGCGCAACCGGTGCAGGGTGGCGACGGGGTCTTCCTGGTCGCCGTCGATCCCGTGCAGGTTGCCGGCCCGCTGCGGTTCTTCGGGCAGGAGGCGGCGGCAGAGTTCCTCGGCCACCTCGCGGCAGAGATAGCGCTCGCCGTGGAGGAGGAAGACCGGCGGCGCATCCCCGGCCGCAATGGCTTGCCAGAGGGCGGCGAGTTCGTGGCGTTTCAGGGTCGGCATGGGTTTTGATCGGCTCCGGGCCGGGGGGAATGGGCGGCGGCCGGTCATCTCGGGGTTATCGTGACGCGGCCGTCGGCAGGTATTGTAAAGTCTATGGTTATATAATACTCTGGAACCGGCAACGGTCAATATGTTGCTTGCGGGAAAGAACGATGCCGGGATGGAAGCCGGTTATTTTTTTGTGTGTAAGGTGACGGATGACCATGGGGCAGACAGATTCCTCCCGGCGGCTGGGGATTTTGATCGGCGGGTCCGGCCTGATCGGCGGCACCCTGATGCATTATTTCAAGACCAGGGCGGCCGATGACATCGACCTGCTGGTGCCGAACAGCAAGCGCTTGAGCCTGCGGGAGCCGGAGGACATCCGGCGCTATTTCCGCAAAAACCGGCCCGACTTCATTATCAACTGCGCCATCGCCTCCATCGACAGCGAGCCGAAGCTCGCCTACGAGGTGAACTACCAGGGCGCGATCAAC
>DHYT01000232.1 GCA_002415465.1 Desulfobulbaceae bacterium UBA5123 | reverse complement strand
CGGCAACCTTCTCCTCAACCGCCGCTACCGGTGCCTTCTCGGCAGCAACCGCTGGCAAGGCCGTTGCGACGACTTTGGCCTCCGCAACCTTCGCGTCAACGGCCTTCACCGCGGCGACCGCCTTCTTCTCCTCTGGCGGCGCGCCCTTGCTCTCAGACTCATCGGTGATGACACCCTCCACGCCCAATCCCTTCAACCGCTTAACCGTGGCGGCGGCATCGGCGTTGCCGTTATAGCGGCCGGCGACCACCCGGTAGACCAGGCGGCCTTTCTTGCCGGGCGAGGTCTGCACATAGGCGGGAAATTTGTTTTCACGGAGCCGCGACACCATGGTCGCCGCCAGCACCGGGCCATTATAGGTGCCGGCATGGACCACGTATCGCCCCTCGCCCGCCTTGCCCTGATTGACAAGATTTGCGTTGCGCTCCGGTTTTGGCTGCTTGAGGGCCGCCAGCTGTATCCGCCACCGCTCGGTATCAAAACGCTGCACCCGCTGCACCAGATGCGCGCCCCCCTCGGTCTCGACAATCACCGGTTCCGAATAGGGTCTCATCTGCCACAGAGCGGCCCCCACCACCGGATCAAATTCATCGGGATAAAGGCAGCCGACAAAACCGCCATTCTCGGCCGTCGACCCGACGGAGGAAAGACTGGCCACCACCTCGAACGTTTCACCCTGCTTGATCCGATCGAGGATGCCTTCCGCCTCTTCATACGAGACAACCAGAATCTGCCGGAAACAGAGCTCCTCGCCCACCGGTTCCTGCTGGTCAACCATCGGCTCATTGCCCAACGGCAGCAATTTATCCAACAGCGAGGTGGCTTTGTGGCCGAGCAGCTGCGCCCGCCGCGCATAGAGCCACGCCTCATCGAACTGTTTATGCCTGAAGGCGAGCAAGCCAAGATAGTAGTATGCGTTGGCCAGGGTGGGATTGACGGCAAGAACGCTCAGAAAGTCTTCCTTCGCCTCCGTGTCGTGTCCGGTCGCAAAATGGAGGACCCCCAATTCCTGCCGGGGAAAGATCTCCCTGGGGTGCAGCCGGACCGCCTCCTTGAGTACATCCACGGCCTCTTCCGGAAATCCGGCAAGATACAGCACCGTGGAAAGGCTGCGGAAGACGTCCGACTCCTCATAGCCCGCGGCAATGGCCTTGCGGTATTCATTGATGGCGGCGAAGGGATCGCCGCTGCGGGCCAGCGCCTCGCCTCGCAGGACAAAGCTGATGCCGGGTTGCGGCTGCGGCTCGGAAGCGGCCTCGCCGGACCAGTTGACATCAAGGTTCGCACCGAAGCATGGCTGCGCCGACAGGACAAGAACCAGCAGCGGCCAAAGACAAGATCTGTACAATCGCATACCCATATCCGACACCAACCCTCCCCGCCGTCCGCTCAGCCTTCGGTCCGCGCCTCGCCCCGGACCACCTCGATCTGCTGCTCGGCCGGCGACATCATCGGGTCGGGAACAATGTTGACGGCAACCTTGTACCGCTCCTCCATGGCCGCCAGGTCCTCACGCTTCTTATTGAGAAGATACTGCGCCACATCCAGCGGGAAGCGACACTCCACCCGCGCCGCGTTCTTCTGGGTGACACTGGTCTGAATCCGGCGCAGATAGACCAGCGCCTGCGCCTCCACCGAACGGATCAGGCCGCGGCCCTGGCAGTGCTGGCAGAGACGGTAACTGCCCTGCTGCACCGGCGCCGCCATCTTCTGCCGGGAGATCTGCATCAGGCCGAACTTGGATATCCGGGAGAAATCGACCTTGGCCTTGTCCCGCTTCATGCTGTTCTTCAGTTTTTTCTCCACCTCGCGGATGTGCTTGGACTCGCGCATGTCGATGAAGTCAACCACGATCAGGCCGCCCAGGTCGCGCAGCTGCAGCTGCCGGCCGATCTCATCGGCCGCCTCCATGTTGGCGAGGAAGATGGTCTCCTCGAAGTTCTTGTCCTTGGCGGTGCGGCCGGAGTTGACGTCGATGGCCACCAGCGCCTCGGTGGGGCTGATGACGATGGAGCCGCCCGACGGCAGCTTGACGGTGGGGTGATAGATCTGCTCGATCTGCTCCTCGATCTGATAGAGGTTGAAGATCGGCCGCGACCCCCGGTGCAGTCGGACCTTGGTCATCTTCTGCTGCTTGGCCGGCAACAGCTGCATGAAGGTGTTCACCTGCTCGAAGGCCTCCTCGGTGTCCACCAGGATCTCCTGGATGTCCGGGGTGAAATGGTCGCGGAGGAAGCGGGAGATGACGTTCTGCTCCTTGTAGACCAACGACGGACTCGGCAATTCCTGGGCCCGGCCCTTGATCTCGCCCCAGAGGTTGAGCAGATACTTGAGATCCTGGGCAAGGGCGGTCTTGGTGATCTCGTTGCTGGCGGTGCGCACGATATAGCCGATGCCCTCGGGGATCTTGAGGCTGTCCATGATCTCCCGCAACCGCCGCCGCTGCTCCTCGTCGTCGATCTTGCGGGAGATGCCGGCCGAATCGCTGCCCGGCATCAAAACCAGATACCGGCCCGGCAGCGAGAGATAGGTGGTCATGTTGGCGCCCTTGTTGCCGGTGGCCTCCTTGACCACCTCCACCAACACCTCGGTGCCCTTGCGGACCACGTCCTGGATGTTCAGATCCTTCCAGTGGGTGCCGGGGGCGACCTCCTTGCTGTAATACTCGGGATGGATATCGCCGAAGGGCAGAAAACCGTTCTTGCCGGTGCCGATCTCGACAAACGCCGCCTGCAGGTTGGGCTCCACCGCCGCGATCTTGCCCTTGTAGATGTTGCTCTTCTGCTGGGCGAGAACCATGGTCTCGATATGAAAGGATTCGACCTTGCCGTTTTCGAGCAGGACCACCCGGCACTCCTCGGGCTCCTCGCTGTTGACGAGAAGCTTGAGTTTGCCGGAACCGGCCGCCTCTCGCTCCTCGCCTTCTTCGACGGCCACCCGGCCGCCCGAGCCCTTCCGCTCCGCTGCCTGACCGGCGACCTCGGCAACCTCGGCACCGTCAACATCCTCGACGTCCACGACGTCCACCGCCTTGCGAGCGCCCTGCGACCTGCCGCGCCCGCCACGGCTTCTCCGGCCCCGCGACCCTCTCTTCTTGCCGGCGAGCGGCCGCTCCGCATCGGCCTCGGCAGGTTCCGCGCCGGGGCTTTCCCCCTCGGCAACCGTTCCGGCCATGCCGTCGGCCACCACCGCGCCGCCTTCGCCAGCCGCCTCGGCCGCTTTGCGCTTGGCCGCGCCCGACCGCCGCCGCCTGCGCGCCGCGCCGGATCTGGACGACCGCTTGGGCGGCGTCTCCGCGCCTTCGGCGGCGGGGGAATCCGCCTTGACTTCCGTGTTGCCTGAAACCGGCGCCGCC
The DNA here is from genome assembly GCA_002415465.1 of Desulfobulbaceae bacterium UBA5123. Classification (GTDB taxonomy): domain Bacteria; phylum Desulfobacterota; class Desulfobulbia; order Desulfobulbales; family UBA5123; genus UBA5123. Next base: position 1,477 of record DHYT01000232.1, on the reverse strand, counting down.
TCGGCGGCCGGAACCTTGTCCTTCTGCTGTTCTTCGCTCATTGTCTGCCTTTTTTTCGTTGACAGCCAACGTCCCAACCGCCCCAGGATAGAGGGAGATTCATCGATATCTTTGGGTTGTTCGGGATCCTTGGCCATTATTTCTTGTCCATCTCTTCCCGTGCGCTTGCAGGGGAAGAGGGCGTTAATTGATGCATTTCGATGACGGGTCGCCTGTCGCGGCGCTCCGAGTCACCGAGTTTCTCGTTCAATTGGTCTGATAATACGTTTTGCCGACATGCTCGGAACGACGCACCGTACCGCTTGCAACCAGCCGCGCCAGCGCCTCGGCGGTGAGCGCCGGATCGAAATGCAGCGCCTCGCCGACATCGGCGGCCGTACAGGGACGGCGCTTGAGCATCTCCACTATCTCCGCTTCCGCCAGCGGCCGGAAGCCACGTTGCCGCCGCCCGCTGAAATCAGCGATAATCTCCACCCGGCCACCGAATCGCCCGGCCACGGCCTCCATCGCCGCCCGATCCAACGGTCGCGCGAAGGACTCAAGCGGCGGCCGGACCACCGTGTTCAACTGCACCCGGGCAGGATTGATCCGCGCCACCGTCTCCACCAGGGCCGCGATATCCTCCTCGCTGTCGTTGATCCCCTTGGCCAGCAGAATCTCAAGCCACACCTCTCCGGAAAATTCTGCTACAAAGCGGATGAGGCCGTCAACAATATCATCGAGGACGGCGCAGGCGGCCGGCCGATTGATCCGACGATAGCTTTCCGGCCGGGCCGAATCCAGGGAGGGGATAACCAGGTCGGCGGCCAGCAACTCCGCCCGCACCTCGGGGAGATGGAAGGTGGAGCCGTTGGTCAAGACCGCCACCGGCCTCGCCGCCTTTTCCTTGATATGACGAATCACCCTTCCCAACCCGCTGTGCAGGGTCGGCTCGCCGCTGGCGGTGACGNNATAAGATCAATGCCCTGCGAGAGCCCCAGACGACGGGAATTGACAGGGCCGAAGAGATATTTCATGGGCGGCAAAGGGTCCGACTGCAAACCGCGAAATCCATAGCAAAGCGACGTCGCGAAGTGATCTAGGGGAAAGCTAACACACAACCTTAAAAAACGACCCTAATTTAAACAATTTACAGTATTTGGCAAGGCAAATATCAGTAAATGGGAAAAACAGGCGGCAGCCGCTCCTGTCCACGCCACCGTCCATGCCGCGACCGGAAAAGACAAACCCCGGCCGCCGCTCGCCACCCGGCCCATGGCCGCCGTCGACGCATCCGTCCGCCGAGACCGCAAAAGCATTTTGCCTTGACACTACTTGCCTGCGCGCGTAGATTCTTCAGTTTTAAACAACGATCCTCAGCCGATGCGCCCCCCAACGATCAGCCAAGACACGGGCGCGCGCCACGGCATGCAGGCCAATACAACCGGAAGGAACAGACGTCATGCGGAGCGATGCGATCAAGAAAGGATTGGAAAGG
>DHYT01000148.1 GCA_002415465.1 Desulfobulbaceae bacterium UBA5123 | reverse complement strand
CACGTCAAGGGGGCGTTCACCGGCGCCATCCGCGACAAGAAGGGGCGGTTTGAGCTGGCCGACGGCGGCACCCTCTTCTTGGACGAGATCGGCGATATCTCGCCGGCCATGCAGGTCAAACTGCTGCGGGTTTTGCAGGACGGCACCTTCCAGCGGGTGGGCGGCGAGGAGACGATCACCGTTGATGTGCGGGTGATCTCCGCCACCCACAAGGACCTGCGGGCGGAGATCGCGGCCGGCCGCTTCCGCGAGGATCTTTATTACCGGCTCTGCGTGGTGCCGCTCTCCTTGCCGTCGTTGCGCGAGCGGCGCGACGATATCGCGCTCCTTGCCCGCTATTTTCTCAAACGGACCCTTGATGAGGAGGGGCGCGACGACAGGGTGGTGATCTCCGCCGAGGCCATGGACCGTCTTACCGCCTACCACTGGCCCGGCAACGTAAGGGAGTTGCAGAACGTGATCCGCTACGGCCTGGTCCACTGCCGGGAGGAGATGTTCCGCCCCGCCCACCTGCCGCCGCAACTCCTGCAGGAGGCGGTGCAGACCTTCAAGGTGCAGCCGCCGCCGGTGGACCCGCGCGGCAAGCTCAGCGAACAAGCGGTCCGCGCGGCCCTGGCCGCCACCAACAACAACCGCCTCCAGGCCGCGAAAAGGCTGGGCGTCGGCCGCGCCACCCTCTATCGTTTTCTCGCCAAGCATCCGCTTGCGTAAAAGATGCCATTTCCGATGGTTGTCTCTGCATTGCTACCCTCACGCCTTGTCGGGGATTTTTTTTGGTTCGATCCGGCGTGATCGGTGGCGGTGGGCAGTGTTTAAGTGTTTCGCTATATCCTTGTATTTCCATTTGGGTTGACAGGAATAGATCTCTTAATTAATTTTTGACGTAAATGATTCGGCGGTTTTTTTTTGTGTAAGGAGGGAGGATGTTCAGGAGACAGCTTGGGCGGTCGGCCACGCTGGCATGCGTCTCGATCTATTTTGCCGGGCTGCTTCTTGCATCCGTTTCGGTGTGTCAGGCCCAGCCCCCAACCCCCGGCGCGGTGGAAGAGTCCCTGCGTCCAAGTCCCGGCCAGCCAGGCAAGAACGTCTGCCCGCTGCCCCAAGCCCCGCCGCCAAGTCCGCCTCGTCCAGCCCCCCCAGCCGATCAACGCCTGATCCGCATCAACCGTTTTGCCATCACCGGTAACACCGTATTCACGGAAGAGGAACTTCGGGCCCTGATTGTCGACCGGGAAGGCGGCGAATTGACCCTCACCGAGATCTACGGTCTGGCCGATCGGCTCACCGAGTTTTATCAGGATCACGGCTACAGCCTGACCGTGGTCACGGTGCCGGCCCAGCGGATGCGGGACGGTGTGCTCCGGCTGGAGGTGGTGGAGGGGCGGGTGGGCAAGCTGGTGTTTGTCGGCAACCAGCGCTACTCCGACGCCCTCCTCACTCGGCATCTGAACCAGCTTAAGCCTGGCACCGTCCTGCGTTTCGCCACCCTGGAGGGCGAGGTGCTGCGGCTCAACGATCTGCCCGGTCTCGTGGCCCGTTCGGTGCTGGTACCCGGCGAGGCATACGGCACCACCGATGTCAACCTGCGCATGGAGGAGAAAAGGGTTGCCGCCAGCGCGGTGCTCGACAATTCTGGCCGCAAGGTCATTGGCAAGTGGCGGCTCGGCGCCGATTTCACCATCAACAATCCTTTCAAAATCGGTGATGCCCTGACCCTGGGCTACACTCACTCCCAGCACGATCTGCTCCGCCAGGGGCGGTTTGGCTACGGCTTTCCGGTGGGGCCTGACGGCACACGGTTGAGCGTGAACTATGGCCGAGCCGAATATGATGTGGGCGAGGAGTTTTCCGTCCTTGATATCGCCGGGGTGAGTGAAACCGCCCGCCTGCAGATTAGCCATACCCTCATCCGCGGCCGTCGGCGCAACCTTACCGCCTTCATCGGTGGCGCCCATGTGCGGGGGTGGTCGGACATGCAGGGGATTCCCCTCAGCGACGATACGATCAATTTTCTTGAAACCGGGCTGAATTTCAGTCGACGAGGCGATTCGGGTGGCGTGGCCAATCTGTCCGCGCTGTTTGCCTCCAATTTCCACAACAATCCGGACGGCTCTCGCAGCAGTGCTCTGCCGCCCAAGCTCGAATTGCGCGGCGATTACGAACATTTTTTCGGTGCGAACTGGAGTGCGCTGTTGCGCGGCGAGGCGGTGGTTGCCTCCGATGCCCTGCCGGATTCGAACAAATACAGCATTGGCGGCCCGGACAGCGTTCGGGGCTTCGTCAGCTCGCAGCTGCGCGGCGACCAAGGGGGGATGTGCAGTTGCGAGCTCCGTCGCGGTGTCTCCTTGGACCATGCCGATTTGCTGCTGCGGGGCTTCGTCGACACCGGCATGGTGCATTATAAAAACGCCATGGCCGCCGGCAGACATTCCGACAGCCTCTCATCGGCGGGCCTAGGCGTGAACGTTTCGGTGGCCGGTGTGTACGCGATGGATCTCCAGTGGGCCAAACCCATTGACGGCAATGACACCGGCGACGACTACGATGCGGCGCTCTGGTGCGTTTTCACCGCCAGGTATTGATTGGACGGAGAGGGACTGATATGTGCAGAAAACGGATGAATCGACGCTTCTGCTTCGGACACTTTGCCTCGCTGATTGATTTCTGGCAACGGCTGACCGGCAGGAGACCATCGCTCCGAAAAGTCGTCAACGGTGGATCATGGCGGTCACGAAAGGCAACCCGTTTTTGGTGGCGGCGCGGGGTGCCGGCGCTTGTTCCCCTGCTGCTGCCGGCCACGGTCCTGGCCGGGCCGGTGGGCGAACAGGTGACCGCCGGCACCGCCTCGGTCACCCGTCCCGATAGTGTTACCACCGTCATCAACCAACAAACCCAGAAAGCGGTCATCGACTGGCAAAGCTTTTCCATCGCGGCCCAGGAGCAGGTCAATTTTCAGCAGCCCAACACTTCCAGTATTGCCCTCAACCGGGTGATCGGCAACGATCTCAGCGCCATCTACGGCACCCTCACCGCCAACGGCCAGGTTTTTCTGGTCAACCCCAATGGCGTACTCTTCGCGCCCGGCTCGCGGGTGAGCGTTCACGGCCTGCTGGCCACGACTCACGACCTCAGTAACGATGATTTTGTGGCTGGCCGTTATATTTTTTCCCACCATGAGCGCCTGCTCTCCAATGGTGAGGTGGTCAACCAGGGGAGTCTGGCGGCCGGAGAGGGGGGCTACATTGTTCTGGCCGGTGATTACGCCGCCAACACAGGGGTGATCCAGGCCCGTTTGGGGCAGGTGAGCCTGGCCTCGGGCAACCGCTTCACCCTGGACATCGACGGCGACGAGTTGATCGTCCTGGCCGTTGACGCGGCGAGCCTTGCCCAACGGGCCGGGGTGGAGAATCTGGGCACCATCGGGGCCGACGGCGGCCGGGTGGTGATGACCGCCCAGGTGGCGGCTGATCTGGCCACCACGGTGGTCAACAACGCGGGGTTGATTCAAGCCCGCTCCATCGGCGAGGAAAACGGCGAGATCATCCTCCGGGGCGGCGCCGCCGGCGTGGTCGCCAACACCGGCATTCTCGACGCCTCTGGGTCTGATGGCGCCAATGGGGGCGGGATTGCCATCAGCGGCGATTTCGTGGCAATGGGCGGCACCGTTGACGCCTCCGGGGTGAACGGCGGCGCGATCGTGATCAACGCCAACACCCTTTCCTTGGCGGATACCATCGTCGCCACCGGCGCTGCCGGCTTGGGTGGTTCCGTGGCTATCGACGTCAGCGGCAAGTCCTGGGAGACCTCAACCTCGGTGATCGATGTCTCCGGTGTCGTGGGTGGCAGCATCAGCCATCTGGCCGGCGAGCAGATCACCAGTTCCGGCACCTACCTGGCCCAAGGATATGACGGTCTGGGAGGCGATATCGCGCTGAGCAGTTGGGCGGTGAAGCTGCTGGCCGCCGGTTTCGATGCCTCCGGCACGGGTGGCGGCGGCCGGATCCGCATCGGCGGCGAGTGGCAGGGGGGCAAGAATCTCGCCACCGACGAGATCGAAAACGCCCAAACCCTGGCGGTTAACGACAGCGTTTCCATCATCGCGGACGGCTTGGGGGCTGACGCCCCTGGCGGCGAGGTGGTGCTCTGGGCCGACCAGAAGGCCGCGGTCTATGCCGATATCAGCGCCAAGCCGCAGGGCGCCGGTGCGGGCGGCACCATCGAGGTCTCCTCCGGCGACACCCTCACCTTCGGCGGCACGGCGGACGCTGGGGTGGGCGGCACCGTGCTCTTCGACCCCAAGAACATCACCATCGATGAGGTGGCCGCCTCCACGACCTTGTACAGCCTGATCCTCGGTTACAACTACGAGGGCAGCCCGGACGGGATTCGTGGCTCAGGTTTAGGTGTTGACGATCTTTTCGGCCAGGCGGTCTCATTAAACGCCGCCGGCGACCTGCTGGCGGTGGGGGCACCTTACGATGACGGCCAGGATAACGGTCTGCTCGACAGCGGCGCGGTGTACCTGTTCAGCTTTACGGATACGGATTTTGGCGGCGGTAGCCTCGCCGGTGCCATCGGCTACGGCTACAGCGGCGGCAACAATGTGAATGTGTCGACTCTGGGCTCCAGTGATTTTTTTGGCACGGCGGTCTCTCTGAACGCCGCCGGCGACCGCCTGGCCGTGGGGGCGTGGAGTGATGATAGCGTCGACAACAGCGTGACCGACAGTGGCGCGGTGTATCTGTTCAGTTNNCAGTTTTACGGATACGAATTTCAGTGGCGGCAACCTTGCCGGCACCATTGGCTACGGCTACACCGGCGGTAACGATGTGAACGTCACGGACCTGGAGGCTGGCGACCGTTTCGGTACTGCCGTCTCCCTCAATGGTTCCGGTGATCGCCTCGCCGTGGGAGCGATATACGACTTCGGCTCCGGGAACAGCGTGATCGACAGCGGTGCGGTGTATCTGTTCAGCTTTACGGATACGAATTTCAGCGGCGGCAGCATCGCCGGCACCATGGGCTACGGCTACACCGGTGGCAACAACGTGAATGTTTCTGCCCTGGAGGCGTATGACTGCTTCGGCAGTTCGCTCTCCCTGAACAGTACCGGCGATCACCTCGCCGTGGGGGCGATGTACGA
>DHYT01000152.1 GCA_002415465.1 Desulfobulbaceae bacterium UBA5123 | reverse complement strand
CGGCCGATCACCGGATCGAGTTTGCCCTGCTTGGCGACATCGGTGAGGTTGCGGGCGTATTTCTCCAGGGCCTGATATTTTTCTTCCGGGTTGGGGTCGGTGACCCGCTGGCTGCCGCGCACCGTCACCAGAGCCTTCAAAAAGGCATCCTTGACAACGCCCTGGCTTTTCAGCATCGTTGCCACCGAGGAATCGCGGGCGTCGATGAGGGCCAGGAAGAGGTGTTCCTGGCTGACGTATTCGTCGCGCATCTCGCCGGCCATCTTGAAGGCGTGGTCCAACACATTCTTGAGCTTGAGCGACAGGTAAACCTGATTGAAGCCTGTGCCGCTCACCTTGGGCAATTTGGCCAGCAGCTTGTCGGTTTCGGCAAGGAGCAGGCCGGGCTGGACGCCGAGCCGCTGCAGCACCGGCACCACCACCCCGTCGCTTTGAGCAAGGAGCGCGTGCAACAGATGTTCGGCCAGGATCTCCTGATGGCCGCTGGTTTCGGCCAGCCGCTGCGCCTCCTGCAGAACCTCCTGGGATTTCATGGTCAATTTGTCGAATTGCATATGCTGCTCACCTCCGCATGGACATTCATCAAAAACCGGCCAATGCCGACTTGACGCAAACGGTAAGCTCGCCGCCCCCCGGTGTCAAGCCGACCGCATCCCCCGACACCGCAACAGGCGGAAATCGGCTACACGGCAGCTGGCAAGGGGCATCCTGCCAACCGCCGAGCCTGCTTCAGGAAAAGAGCCCCACCATCCCGGATGGCCTTGCCGGCCGAACCTTCCACGGCCCTTAAATAGCAATCCCGCAAAACAGGAGATGCCAAAATCATCAAATTATTTATACTGACATACTCTGACAAACAGGCCCCTCCAACCCTGAGGATTTTCAACCCCATGCAATTTTCAAGGATACAAGCATTGATCCCGAAAGAATGGTTTCTCGTACTGCTGATCACCATCGCGACCCTTGCCGTCGGCCTGGTCGGCATCCGGTTTTTTGCCCCGCAGTTGCTGGCAACCCCGGTCGACCTGCAACTGGTCAAGGTCGACAAGAAGATCCCGCCTTTCTTTGACAACGTCTTCAACGAAGAAGCTTTCAGGTCAAACGAGGCCATCATCAACGACCCGTATGTCAACCGAACCATCCCATTGTTCACCCCCCCCACTCACCTGCTGATCAACGGGATTGGACCACACGACCTGCTTGGCTTCCGCAACCGGGCCATCCCCAATGTCGCGGACATCATCACCATCGGCGACAGCCAGACCTACGGTAACAACGCCCCCCTTGCCCACAACTGGCCCAGCCTGTTGGCAGCCGGTCTCGGCCACAAGACGAATATCCTCTACAATATGTCCTGTGGGTCATGGAACGGCATCGAATATCTGGAGATGTTCAAAAAGGCCGTACATTTACAACCACGGCTGGTCATCGTCGCCTTCTATAGCGGCAACGACCCCATCGGCGCCTTCGCCAAGGCTTACGGAGACGACCATTGGCGGTCCCTCCGGCCGGACCCCTCGCTCAAGCCCGCCGACGCCCCCAAGGTAAACTTTCCCTCTCCGGCCGCGGAATGCTGGCCGGTACAATTCAAAGATGGCATCACGACCATCTTCACCCCACAGTTGCGCGACGCTGCCAATATGGATATCCCGGCCGTCCATGCCGGCTATGCCATCCTCGCCGAGGTTGCCCGACGCATCGGCGAAATCGCCGACCGGCAAGGGATCAAGGTGATCTTCACCGTTATCCCCACCAAGGAACTCGTCTACCGGGCAAAGGTTATGCAAGAGGGGATCACCCCGCCCCCGTCCTACACGGCGCTTGTCGAAAACGAACAACGCAATATCACGGTGCTGGCCGAAAAATTGCGCCGAATCAAAGGCACCGCCTATGTAGACCTTGTGCCGACCATGCAGAAGGTCGCCGTTTCGGCCCATATGCTTTACCCACCGAACGCAAACGGTCACCCCATTGATCTTGGTTACTCGGTGATCGCGAATATCCTCGCCCCGGCCGCGGCCAGCGCCCTCCCCGACAAGCCTCAGGGGGTATTCCGTGTGATTGACGACTCCACGGAGTATTACTTCCTGCTCCGCGATAACCGGCTGGCCGTTTTCAATACACCCGACTTGGTGCAAAAAAACGGATGGGACCCCGCCGCCACTCCGGTTGTCCCATTCCGGGACTTAGAACCATATCCACTGACCGGGTTCATCTCGTCGGTGAATCCACAGTTGTATGGCCCCGAGCAACCCAAGGCGGTTTCGCCATAGATAAAAAACCGCCCGGTGCATCAACCTGCGACCCGCCGGCCCGGAACGGCGCCGCCCATGCCGCTTGCAGGCGCGGGCAGCGCCGCCGTCGCGGCCGCCGCCCTTGACATTTGCCCCCGCCCCTGCCAATATCGCATAAAATGGCGCCGGCAAAATCTGGCGGTCGCAACACATGAGAAGAGCCCAATCGCATGCAAGAACTCACCAACCCCCTCAGCTTTCCCTTCTGGCTCCACATCGGCCTCACCATGCTCTGCGGCGGCATCATCGGCCTTGAGCGGCAGCTGCGCGGCAAGCCGGCCGGCATCCGCACCTCCATCCTCATCTGCCTGGGCACCCAGACCTTTGTCAGCCTGTCGGTGGCCCTCAATATCGGCAACGCCGCCTACGATCCTTCACGGGTGCTTGGCCAGGTGGTCACCGGTATCGGCTTCATCGGCGCCGGCGTGATCATGGGCAAGGAAGGCGCGGTGAAGGGGGTGACCTCGGCGGCGATCATCTGGATGCTTGCCGCCATCGGCTCCGCCATCGGCCTTGGTTACCTGATCATGGCCGCCACCCTGACCATGATGACCGTCGGGGTCTTGATCGGCGTGGAGTTGCTGGAGGCGAGCTTCCGCAAGCTGCGCCAGGGCGTGCATGCCAGGTATCACCGGGGCGACAACGACGAGGGCGAGGAATAAGCTTCCCGCATCCGGCCGAACCCATGCCCGTTTTTCAACTCACCGCCGAACTCCTCTTCCCGCCGCCGGAGCTGGCCCGCGACGACGGCCTGCTGGCGGTGGGCGGCGACCTTTCGCCGGAACGGCTGCTGCTTGCCTACAGCCAGGGCATCTTTCCGTGGTACTCGGCCGGCGACCCCATCCTCTGGTGGTCGCCTTCGCCGCGCCTGATCCTCATCCCGCAAGACTTCCACTGCTCCAAACGGCTGGCCCGGCAGATTCGGCAGGGTGCGTTCCAAACCCGCTTCGACACCGCGTTTCGCGAGGTGATCAGCCATTGCGCCGGGGTGCGCCGGGCAAGCGACAACGGAACATGGATCGTGCCGGAGATGATCGAGGCCTACTGCCGGCTGCATGACCTGGGCTACGCCCACTCGGTGGAGTGCTGGCAGGGCGGGCATCTGGTCGGGGGACTCTACGGGGTCTCCCTGGGCGGCGCCTTCTTCGGCGAATCGATGTTCTCGCTGGTCCCGAACAGCTCCAAGATCGCCTTGGCCGCCCTCTGTCGCCGCCTTGGCCAATGGGACTTCGACCTCATCGACTGCCAGATGAAAACCGCGCACCTCCTCCGCCTCGGCGGCGAGGAGATCAACGGCCACGAATTTGCCCGCCGACTGAACGTAAGCCTTGCCAAGCCGACCCGTCGCGAACCGTGGCGCGCGCAACCCGCAGCCCCTGTTCCGCGATAATCGCCGCACCCCGCAACGCCGCGCCGGACATCATTTTCAGCCTGTTGATCTTCACCCTTGACTTCCCGTCCCGCCGATGTTTTTATCTTGGGCGAGCATTTATTTGCATCATCATTTATAATGGCCGGCCGGTAATCGCCCATCGATACCGTGAACGCCATCCACAATGCTTTACAGGTCGGTTCCCGGCCGCTCAAGGCCTCCGGAACCGGTAATTTTTTCAAGGAGAGAGAAATGTGCAGGTTAGCATTAAAAACCGCCTCTGACCCCTTCTCGCCCTACAGCGTCCTCACCGCCATGGAGGCGATGCAGGAAGGGTACGACGGCAGCGGCCTGGGCCTCCTGCTGCGCGGCCTCAACTTCGCCGACTACGGCTACCGCTCGGGCGACCCGATCCTGTCTGGCATCGCCCACAGCGAGGCGGCCATGCACCGGCTGAACGGCTTCATGCAGAACAACGGCTTTGAACTGAAATACGATCACGAGTTCGACACCGATCTGCGCGAGATCGAGGCCAAGGACCGCTACAAATATTTCCTGCAGGTTTACAAACTGCCCGCGGCCTGGAGCAATTTCGACCAGGAGGAGATCGAGAAGCATCTGATGCTCACCCGCCTGGCGCTCAGGAAGGACGGCGAGGAGCACGGCGACGACCTCACCGTCTTCTCCCTCTGGCCGGACGTGGCGATGATCAAGGAAGTGGGCTGGCCGCTGGCGGTGGGCGACGCCCTTGGCCTCAACGACAACCGGATCAAGGCGCGGGTCTGCATGGCCCAGGGCCGCCAGAACACCAACTGGGGCATCAACCTCTACGCCTGCCACCCCTTCTTCATCCAAGGCATCGGCTCGATGACCAACGGCGAGAACACCGCCTTCCTGCCCATCAAGGAGTGGCTGCTGGGCATGAAGGAGCCGGGCTACCTCGGCTACCAGTCCGACTCCGAGGTGTTTACCCACATCCTCCACTACTCGCTCAAGAAACTCAAGTTGCCGCTGGAGGCGTACAAACACATCATCACCCCCTTGAACACCAAGGAACTGGCCGCCCACCCGCAGGGCGACTTCCTCAAGGGGCTGCGCGACGTCTGCCGGCGGCTGATCATCGACGGCCCCAACTGCGTCATCGCCTCGCTGCCCGACGAAACCTGCATGATGGTCATGGACCGCAAGAAGATGCGCCCCGGCACCGTCGGCGGCAAGCCCGGCGAATGGGCCATGGCCTCGGAGATGTGCGGGGTCGATGCGATGATCCCGGACCGGGACCGCAGTCAAGATTTCCAACCCATGCGTGAACACACCGTCATTGTACCTCCAGACAGAAAGGAGCTGAAGATATGGTCGCAACTCGATCCTTATCCGTTAACCCACGCAGCCTGACCTATCACGATCTGCCCTGGATAGTCCAGCATCGTGAAGACCGCTGCACCCTGTGCGGCCGCTGTACCTCCGTCTGCCCCACCGGCGCGATCTACCTGACCTATCGGCGGCAGCGGCTGCCGAAGATGGCGCTCAACACCAGCGAACGGGGCAGCTCCTTCCGCACCTTTGTCGGCATCCGTCAGCACACCGATCTCGGCCACCGCTGCATCGGCTGCGGGATGTGCGCCATGGCCTGCCCCAACGAGGCCATCGGTCCGCAGCCCAACTCGAACGACGAACGGGCCAAGTTCCTCGACACCGACAAGGGCGAGCCGGCCAAGCGCGGCGGCCGCCGGAACTCTCGCGAAAGCATCCTCGACCAGATCATCTTCAACCGGATCTCCATGCTCACCGATCCGGCCCTGGACGCCGGTCGCCACGAGTTTTACATGAACACCCTCCTCGGCCGGGTGCTGCCCCCCGAGGAATACCTGCGCCGCCAGGCGGCAGGCGAATGGATCCCGCCCACCCGCGAGATCTTCCCCTTCGTCATCGGCTCCATGTCCTTTGGCGCGCTTTCGCCCAACATGTGGCTGGGCCTTCTTCAGGGCGTGGCGTATCTGAATGAAGTCATGAACATCCCGGTGGTGATGGCCACCGGCGAGGGCGGCTGCCCGCCCTGGGTGCTCAAGAGCCCGTTCCTCAAGTACATCATCCTCCAGATCGCCTCCGGCTATTTCGGCTGGGACGAGATCATCCGCGCGCTGCCCGAGATGCAGTGCGACCCGGCGGCCATCGAGATCAAGTACGGCCAGGGCGCCAAGCCCGGCGACGGCGGCCTGCTCATGTGGTTCAAGGTTTCCAAGCTCATCGCCCGCCTCCGCGGCGTGCCGCAGGGGGTTGACCTGCCCTCGCCGCCGGTGCATCAGACCCTCTACTCCATCGAGGAGTCGGTGATGAAGATGATCCAGACCATGTCCACGGCCTGGAACTTCCGGGTGCCGGTCTA
>DHYT01000181.1 GCA_002415465.1 Desulfobulbaceae bacterium UBA5123 | reverse complement strand
CGACATTCTGATCTTCATGCCCACGGAACGCGATATCCGTGAAACCGTGGACAACCTCACCGAGCTCTTCCGCAACCGGCTGCCCGAGCCCTCGCAATGGCCCTCGAACACCACGATCCTGCCGCTGTTCGGCCGCCTCTCCGCCGCCGACCAGCGCCGGGTTTTTCAGCAAAACGCCGGCTGCAAGATCGTCATCGCCACCAACGTGGCCGAAACATCGGTGACCGTCCCCGGAATCCGTTATGTCATCGATACCGGTCTGGCCCGCATCACCAACTACAATGTCCGGGCGCGGACCACCACCATGCCGGTGGCACGGATATCGCGCGCCAGCGCCGACCAGCGCCAGGGGCGATGCGGGCGCATCGGCCCCGGCGTCTGCATCCGGCTGTACCAGGAGGAGGATCACCTGAACCGCCCGGAATACACCCGGCCTGAGATCCTCCGTTCCAACCTGGCCGAGGTGATCCTGCGGATGACCGCCCTCAAGCTCGGCAACCCCGCGACCTTCCCATTCATCGATCCGCCGTCGCCGCGTGCCATTCGCGACGGGTACGCCCAACTTCATGAGCTGGGCGCCCTCACCGAACACCACAAACTCACCAACCGGGGCCGGATCATGGCAAGACTGCCGCTTGACCCGCGCATCGCGCGGATGATCATCGAGGCCCGCGAGCAGAACGCCCTGCGCGAAATAACGGTCATCGCCGCCGCCCTGAGCATCCAGGACCCCCGCGTGCGGCCCGCCGACAAGGAGGCGGAGGCGGACAAGGCGCACGCCCGCTTTGTCACCGGCAAATCCGACTTCCTCTCCCTGCTCTCCCTCTGGGACCTCTTCCAGCAAACCCAGGCCAAGGTTCAAAGCAGCGGCCGGATGCGTAAATTCTGCCAGAGCCATTTCCTCGCCTACCAGCGGATGCGGGAATGGCGTGACATCCACGACCAGATCCTCGCCATCCTCGCCGAGGAAAAAGACATCCTGATCAACGCCGTTGCCGCGAGCGACGACGCCATCCACCGCTCCATCCTCAGCGGCAACCTCCGCAACATCGGTTTCCGGAAGGCCAAGAACATCTATCTGGGGGGCGGCGGCAAGGAGTTGATGATCTTCCCCGGCTCCAGCCAGTTCAACAAGGGCGGCCAGTGGATCATGGCCGCGGAACTGGTGGAGACCTCGAAGCTCTTTGCCCGCACCGTGGCCGCCATCGCCCCGGAATGGCTGGAACCGCTGGCCGGCGCTCTCTGCCGTTCAACCTATTCGGCCCCGCATTGGGAAAAAAAACGCGGCCAGGTGACGGCCAGCGAACGGGTCACCCTCTTCGGCCTCACCATCGTCAACGGCCGCAAGATCAACTATGCCAGGATCAAGCCGGGGGAAGCGCGGGAAATCTTCATCCAGGCCGCCCTCATCGAGGGCGAGCTGAACGGCAGCTACCCGTTTCTGGAGCACAACCGGCAACTGGTGAAAGACCTGCTGGACATGGAGGACCGGGTCAGGCAACGGGACATCCTGGTCGACGACCAGACCCTGTTCCGCTTTTACGAAGAACGACTGGCCTCAGAGGTCGTCGATCAGGCCAGCCTCAATCGGTTTCTCAAGGGCAAGCACGGCGACAGCCGCCTCAGGATGCAGAGGGAAGACATTATCCGCCAGGCCGTGGCCGGCGACACCCTGGAGGAATTCCCGACCACCATCGCCTGCGGCGAGCTGATCCTGCCGCTTTCCTACACCTTCGCGCCCGGCGCCGAGGACGACGGGGTCACCGTCACCATTCCCGTGCACCTGCTCGCCGACATCCACCCGGAGGTTTTCGAATGGCTGGTGCCGGGCCTGTTGCTCGACAAGGTCACCGTTTTGCTCAAAAGCCTGCCCAAGAGCCTGCGCAGGAAACTGATCCCGGTTCCCCAGACCGCCGAACTCCTCGTCAAGGATCTCCCAACCCCGCACGGCTCCTTTTACGGCGCGCTGGAAGAGGCGGTCTGGAAACGGTTCCGGCTCAAGATCGACCGGCTGGAATGGCAACCGAACAGCATCCCCGATCATCTCAAGATGCGCTACCTGCTCGTCGAACCTTCGGGGAAGACGCTTGCCAGTTGCCGCTCGTTCGCCGATCTCATCGCCCCGCCCTCACCGGCCAGGGCCAGCGACGAACTGGCCGCCCTGCGACGGGAATGGCAACGGCAAGGGATCTCCACCTGGGATTTCGCCAGCCTGCCCGACCGCATCGCCATGTCGGGGCAAGACGGGCAGTTGTGCGGATTCGCCTATCCGGCCATCGCCCCAGACGACACGGGGAAGGTCGCCATCACCCTGACCACCAGCGAGTCCGAAAGCCGCCGCCTCACCCGGCAGGGATTGTGTCTGCTCTATCAACTGCAGTTTGCCAAGCAGCTCAAGGCCGCCAAAAAGGATCTCACCCTGCCGCATCGCCAGTGGCAGCTCTATGAAGGTCTCGGCTCCCAGGAAAGCATCAACGAGAATCTCTTCTCCTTTGCCCTCGAATCCGTTTTCGACTGCCGGGACGGCCTCATCCCGTCCCTGGCGGATTTCACCGCCAAGGTCGAGGAAATCCGCCGGCAAGGCCTTTACCCCGCCGCCAAGTCCCGTGTGGAGATGGTGCTCGCGATCCTGATCGCGCGCCGGGAGACCCTTGACCTGCTCAACAACTACCGGGAAAAGGGCGCCGGCGCGAAGGACAACAGCCGCTTCGAAGAATACCGGCAACAGGCCGAGATGATCCTGCCTCCGGATTTTCTGAACGAGGCCACGGAAACCTATCTGGCCGGCGCCGAACGGTACTTCAGGGCGCTCAGGATCAGAATGGAACGCGCCCATGTCGACCCGGCCAAGGATGCGGCCAAAGCGGCCCAGGTTGCCCCCTTTCTCGACAGACTCGCCCTGCTGCCGGGCAACAAGCGGACAAGCCCGGAACGGCGGCGACTGGAGGCCGAATATCGCAGAATGCTTGAGGAATTCAAGATCTCGCTGTTCGCCCCGGAAATAAAAACCGCGCTGCCGGTTTCGGCCAAACGGCTCGACGCCAAGTGGCAGGAACTGATCCGCCAGTCGTGACAGGGTGGACATCGAGAGGGAATCCGGAGATGGCTCGGGCGCGTCGCCCCGACAGCCACCAACGCCGCCCCGAACGGAAATCCGCCCCCGTTCGTCTCTCATGCCGAACGGGTCTTTTAAGCATTGACTAACATCTCGACGCCCTGTACTTATAGCACCAGAACGTCAAGCAAGTGAACCGAAAGCGCCTGCCCAACGCACCGGCAAGGTGCCGGATCGGCACCCCGCATAACCGGGCAGGCCGCACGCCCAGCCCCCTACACGCCAGAGACCGTACCGTGCAACAGAGCGCGCCCATCCCACAACTCACCCCGGCGGCGGAAGAGCTATTTGCCTCGCTGCCCGCGCCGGCCCTTCTGGTTTCACCAGTAGACCTCTGCATCACCCGGTGCAACAGGGCGGCCGCCGACCTGCTCGGCCACAGCATCAACAACCCGCAGCTTCCCTGCCACGCCCTGCTGCACCAAAGCGACACCCCGTGCGCCGACTGTGCCGCGCGGCAGGACGGCGGTTCAGCGCCGGAGGTCCGCTCGGCAACCATCCACCACGAAGAGAACCCCATCTTCCTCAAGTATCAATGTGCATGGTGGGAAGGCCAGCACCTCCTGACCCTTTATGATGTCAATCGGGAAATCAAGCTGTTGCGGGCCATTGATCTGGCAAGCAAGGAACAGCAGGCCAAGCTGGTCATGCAGGACCGGCGGCAACGGGAGGTCCTGGCAACCCTCGGCCACCTCGAACAGATGATCGACCACATCCCCGAGGCGGTGCTCTCCGTGGACGAATCCTTCTTCATCCTCAAGCAGAACAAGGCCGCCGACGCCTTCCCGACCAGCGCCAGGGCGCAGCGCTGTTTTCACCTCGTCGGCCGCTCCGCCCCCTGTGCGGACTGCCCGGCCAGTGAAGGTTTCGGAGCCGTCACCGAACACATCAAGAGCCACACCGTCGACGGCTACTACTTCACCGAAACCATCTCCAAGTCGCCCACGGAAGACGGCGGACTGCTCCTCTTCCGCGACACCACCCGACAGATTCGGCTGGTGGAACAGATCAAGGAACAGCAGGAAAACATCACCCGCCAGAATGAAATCCTGAGCGGGCTGGCCAGCTTCGGCACCTATATCCAGCAGGAGCCCCGACTGAGCAACGTGGTGGATTTTTTCCTCAAACTCTTTCTGCCGGTGATCCATGCCGACGCCGGGGTCATCGTGGTCAACGACATCCGCCCCGGCAACATCCTCTGCCATGTCCAGCAGGGGATCGGCGAAGCGGAGATCACCGCCCTGATAAAAGCCTATCTTTCCCGTGACATGCAGACCGACCGGCTCAACGCCATTCCGCAATCGGCCTTGCCCTGGCCGCAATGCCGCCAGATATCCCTTCTCGGCACCGACGGCCGCCGGGTAGGCCTTCTCGCCCTCAAGGACGTCGACGGCGAACATGAGGAAAACATCAAACTCTTCACCGAACCGCTGGGCGCCTGCATCCATAACCGCCTGTTGACCATGCGGCTCGAGGAGAAGGCCAACACCGACCCACTTACCGGCATCTACAACCGCGGATATTTTCACCGCGCCCTGGAGATGGAGCAGGAAAAATTCAAGAAACTTCACCTCCATCACGCCGTGGTGGTGGCTGACATCAACCGCCTCAAACACGCCAACGACCTCTACGGCCACGAGGCAGGCGACCTGCTGATCGTCACCGCCAGCGTCCTCCTCAGCCAGGCCGTTCGCAACGGCGATGTGGTGGCGCGCACCGGCGGCGACGAATTCCTGATCCTCTTGACCAACACCGGCAGCGAAGGAGCCGCCGCCTTCATCCGCCGCCTCGCCGATACACTCATCCAGGGCACCGTGGTCACCTTTGGCGATGGAGAAAAATTTCCGCTCGAAATCAGCCTAGGTTGCGCGGGAACCGACGAATTCGAACCAGAGGAGATCATCAAGGAGGCGGATCGGCGGATGTATCTCGAAAAAGAGAAATACTACCAACAATACCCAGAAAGACGTCGCGCAAAAACGCCCATTCCGCCGTCCGTTGACAAGGTCAATGACAAAAAGTTTTCATTGTAATTACCAGCTTTTCTGCTAACCTGTCCGGCAAACGATGCCGCATCCGCCTTGCCTTTGTTTCGTCAATCAGCCCCCAGCTTTTGAGCCGAGCATGCCACAGTCACCCGCCAACATGGACAAGAATATCGCTTCGCTGGTCGAGATCACCGAAGCGATTTTGCGTGGGGATTACAGTCACCAGAAATTGACCATCGACACGGAAGGATTGCTTTCGACCCTGGCGCAGAAAATCAACGCCATGATGACGAACCTGAAAACAGTTGAGGCGCCGTTGACCTCGGCGGGACAGTATGCGCCAACCGCCGTCGACCAGGCCCGCAACGTTGTCGACCTGATGGCGCAGTCGACCGATGTCGTGCTCGACAAGGCGGACAAGCTGATCGACCTGCTGACCGAGTTGCAGACCCGCCTCCCCGCCACCCCCAGCGACGACAATCTGGAAGCCACGGTCAACAAAATGAAAGCCGCCGCCTACGATATCATCGCCTCCCAATCTTATCAGGACGCGGCGCGCCAAAACATGGAAAAACTGATCCGGGAACTCAACCAGATTCGCACCTGGCTGCTTGAGGCGCTGGTGGTCCTCAACATCAACCGGGACAGCTCGCCGGAGAATATCCAAAAGAAGACGGACCTGCTGCGCGAGGTGGCGCAACCCGGCGAGGAGACCCCGCTCAAGCAGAATCTGGTGGACGACCTGATGGCCGAGTTCGGCCTTTAGGAGGCAATGATGCCCGCGCCGCCGACCTGCCTGAGAGCGGCCGCCACTTGATCGGGCAGAAAAGGCTTGGTCAGGTAATCGTCCATGCCCGCCTGCAGGCATTTTTCCTTATCACCTTGCATGGCGTTGGCGGTCATGGCGATGATCGTCAGATGGCCGCCGCGGAGACGATCGGTTATTTTTTTCGCCAATTCGGGGTGAACGTCCCCGACCTCTTTCCCCTGTTCACAATCCCTGATGATGCCGCAGGCTGCATAGCCGTCCATGACCGGCATCTGCACATCCATCAGCACTGCGTCAAAATCCTGCTCGGCCGCCACCCGCAGGGCGTCGAGTCCGTCGACGGCAGCGGCCACCGAATGTCCAGCCTCCTCGAGAACCATCCTGGCCAATTCGCGGTTGGCCATATTGTCCTCGACCAGCAGGATTCGTAGCCGCCGGACGGCGACATCGAGCATTTTTTCCTGCCGCTCCTGATCGCTCTTCTCGGCCACCGTCAGCGGCACGGTAAAATGAAAGCTTGAGCCTTTTCCAGGCTCGCTCTCAAGCCAGATGCGTCCGCCCATCACCTCCACCAGCTGCTGGCAAATGGCAAGACCGAGGCCGCTGCCGCCAAACTGGCGCGCGGTTGAACTGTCTCCCTGCCGAAAGGTTGTAAATATGGCCTCCTGCTGGTCAAGGGGAATGCCGATGCCGGTATCGGTGACGCTGAACCGGGCCAGAACCGTGTCGCCACCCAGGTCCGCCGGCTCCCGCGCCACCGTCACCTCAACGCTGCCAGTTTGGGTGAACTTGATCGCGTTGCTGACTAGGTTTACCAGGATCTGCCGCAGCCGCAACTCATCGCCCTCGACAAACGCAGGGACATTATCCAACTCGCCCGCCACCCGCAGTTCGAGATTCTTGTCAACGGCGGCAATCGTCAGAATCGACCGCACCGAATCAAGAAGGGCGGATATGGAAAAGACATGCCTGTCAAGCTGCAACTGCCCCGCCTCGATCTTTGAGAGATCAAGGATGTCGTTCAGCAGGCCGAGCAGGCTGTCCGAGGCGGTCTTGACGGATCCGATCAGGTAACGCTGCCGCTCGTCGAGAGGGGTCTTGAGCGCCAGCCTGGTCATGCCGACGATGGCATTCATCGGGGTCCGGATCTCATGACTCATATTGGCGAGGAATTCGCCCTTGGCCTTCTCCGCCTTCATCGCCAACCGGTTGCTTGCTTCAAGGTCCGCCACCATCCGCCCGAAACTTTTTTCCAGGACAACGCTCACCAGAAGAAGCAGTAAAACGGTCATGACCATGGTTTGCACGATGTTCTTGCGTTGCATGGCATTCATTCGGCTGAGATCATGCAGGGAGACGATATTGCCGATCAATTGACCGTTGGTATCGACGATCGGGTCCGAAACCAAGAGTGCATACTCCTTGCCGTCGACAACCTGCTTGCCGCCGTTTTTAAAATTAACGCTCTCGATCTCATTAAAAAGCTGCTCATTGTTGGTCGAAAACAACAGCCGGCCGCTTACATGCCTGAAATCATTCTTCAACTTATATGGGGCGAGGGATTCTGGCGTGGCATAGAAGGCGCTTGGCAGGCCGAATAAAAGGCGCAACTCGTTCATCATGAAGCCGATATCACCGCCGATCTCCAATACCCCGAGGAACTCGCCCTCGTAAAAGACCGGCCGCACCACCCGATAAATGATCGCAAACTTGCCGACCTCGAATCCCTTTTCCTCCACCCGTGAATGGATGACCCGGGTGACCATGGGCCGCACATCCTTCAGCTCATCGTCAAAAAAATTCGGCTTGTGCAGCCGCAGGAAACTCTTGTGGTCTGGGGTATGGAAATGCAGGATGGGAAACCCGGGGAGTTCGTTCCTGATCACCTGGAATTTTTTCTCGGTGAGCGCATACAATCTCTTGCGGTCGCGGTCGCGAAAGGCTTTCAGGATGTCATCCTGGACAAGAAGCCCGTTCACCCGCTTCGACAGATAGTTGTCGAGTCTGGAGGAAATCTGCTCGTAGCTTCGCTCAAACAGGCGCCGGTGTTCGGCCTGCTCCTCGACAATACTGCGGTGGCTCCAATAAATCGCCGCCCCGGCATGCGCGCAGCTGAGTGCAACGATGATGGACATGACGATGAGGGTTGTCTTTCTCTTGATATTCAACATACGCCAGCAATTCCAATGCAGACCAAATCCAAAACATCAACCGCGCATAACAAAGCGATGCATCACTAAACCTCTGTTTGAGAATTTACTTAAACTCAGTAATTACTAATATCTCACCCTGACCTTTTCAAGGAGAAAATAAAGGATAGCCGTTTTTTCATCAAAAGCCCGGCCGCCATGCAAAGGGAAAGAACCGTTTTTTCAGTTGGGGGAGGAAAGGTGCAACTCCGCGTCGGACGCACGGATATAGAGAGGGGCCGCCAAGGCCGGGTCCAGGAATGCCTGTTGCCGAAAACGTGGCCAGGCCGCTTTGCCGACGGCGGCGGCACGGGGAAAACAACATCCGCCATCGACCAGCAAGGCGTTATCGGCCAAGGCCGAGGCGAACAGATCACGATACAGCACGGCCCCGTCACCGGCCATCACCGTCGGCACGGCAATGGCCGCCGCCAGCCGCTCCGGCGGCAAAACCAGGTTGTCGCTGGTACGCTTGACGGAACCGTCACCAAGGCATTCATAGAAGGCGGCATACACCTCCTTCTTGCGGGCGTCGAGCACCACGCAAAGAGGCTTGTCCAGATAGGCAAACTGGCCGGCAAGGGCATCCAGGGTGGAGACGCCGACCAGGGGCTTGCCGGTCGCCATGGCCAGCCCCTTGGCGGTACTGAGGCCGATGCGGATGCCGGTGAAACTTCCCGGCCCAAGGCTCACCGCTATGCCGCAGATCACATCCCAATCGCATTCGGCCTGGGTCAGCAGATACTCGATGGCGCTCAACAACCGGCGCGAATGGGTAACCTTGGTTTGCAGGGAAAACTCGCCGACGCAGCAGCCATCGGCCACCAGGGCGACACTGCCGCACAGGCCGGTGGTTTCGACGGCGAGGAGAAGCGGCGTCTTCGGCGCCAACAGAGTGCCGTGGTGCGCCATCTCAGCCGCCCATCCCAAAGAGTCTGGCGATATCATTATAAAAAACAAAGATCATCAGGGTGCCGAGCAGAATCAAGCCGAAACGCTGCCAGATCTCCTGGGCTGACAGGGAAAGGGGCTTCCGCCGGACCGCTTCGAGGCTGAAGAAAACCAGATGGCCGCCGTCCAGGATCGGGATCGGCAACAGATTCAATACCCCGAGATTGATGCTGAGAAGGCCCATGAAGTGCAACCAGTGAAGCATCCCGGCCTGCAGCCGTTCCCCGGCCAACTGGGCGATGCGGATCGGCCCCCCCAGCTCGGAGGCGGGCACCACGCTCTGGATGATCTTGACGATGCCCATGATGGTCAGATAGATGAACGTCCAGGTCTGGCTGCATCCTGCCACAAAGGCCTCACCGAGACCGATCTTCCTGTAGACCAGATGGTCGAGGCGGGAAATCCCGAGGAGGTACCGCTCGCCCACCACCTCACCAAAGATATTGCGCGTCGGCTGGGTCGTCGGCTGCCCGACCAGCTCCAGGGTTTCCTTGCCGCGCTGAATGGTCAGGGTGAGCTGCCGCCCCTCGCAGGCTGCGACCATTGCCGAAACATCCTCCCATTTACGGGTGGCTGCGCCGTCAATGGCGACGATGGTGTCCCCGGCCTGCAAGCCGGCGGCCGCGGCGGGTGAATCCGGCGACACCTCGCCGATGGTGGTGCCAGGCACCAGGTCCGGCAAACCCGCCACCGCGAAAATGGTGCAGAACAGCAGCACCGCGAAGAACAGATTGAACAGCGGCCCGGCGGCCACCACGATCATCCGCTGCCAGACCGGCTTGGCGGAGAAAGATCTCGCCTTGTCGGCGTCGGCCACCTCATCCTCGGGCTGCTCGCCCAGCATCTTCACATACCCCCCCAGAGGGAAGGCGCTGATCAGGTATTCGGTCTCGCCGTGTTGCCGGCCGAAAACCTTGGGGCCAAAGCCCAGGGAAAACTTGAGCACCTTGACGCCGAACAGCTTGGCAAACAGAAAATGCCCCAACTCATGGACAAAGATGAGCAGACCGAGAAGCACGATAAAGGAAAGCAATGAATTCATATGCGAACACGATGGAAGGTGAACTTAAGAAAAGACCGGGCCGGAGCAAACCGGAACAGCCCGAAAAACGACGGCCTCATTGACTGATATCTGAAAAGGAATCACACTTGGGCGGCAGGGATGGGCATGGCGCCTCCTCTCCCCGGCGCTGTTTCGCTTTCAGCACCAGCGCCTCGACCACCGACTCCGCCTGCACCCGGGCGGACAGATCGGCGTCGATGACCGTTGCCGCGTTCACCACCGCCTGCACCGGCTGCCGGTTGATGGTTTCGGCAACCACCAGGGCGATTTCCGGGAAACGGATGCGCTCCTCAAGAAACGCCGCCACCGCCACCTCGTTGGCGGCATTGAGTACCGCCGGCTGCGTCCCGCCCCGCCTACAGGCCTGATACGCCAGGGTCAAGGAGGGGAACCGCTTGAAATCAGGGGGGGTAAAGGTCAGATCGTTGGCCCTGGCAAGGTTGAGGCGCGGCATGGTCAACCGCAACCGTTCCGGGTAGGAGAGCGCATAGGCGATGGGGATCTTCATGTCCGGCACCCCCATCTGCGCCACCACCGAGCCGTCTATATATTCCACCATCGAGTGAACGATGCTCTGCGGATGGACCAAAACCTCGATCCTCTCCACCGGCATGTCAAAAAGCCAGCGGGCCTCGATCACCTCGAGCCCCTTGTTCATCATTGTGGCGGAATCGATGGAGATCTTGTTGCCCATGCTCCAGTTGGGGTGGGCCAGCGCCTGGGCCGGCGTCACCGCCCAGAGGTCCTTTTCGGCAAAGGCGCGGAACGGCCCCCCCGAGGCGGTGAGGATGATCTTGTCCACATCTTCACGGCGACCCGCCGCCAAGGCCTGAAAAACCGCGTTATGCTCACTGTCGATGGGCAGCAGATCCACCTTGTGGCGCCGCACCGCCGCCATGACCAGATCACCGGCCATCACCAGGGTTTCCTTGTTGGCAAGGGCCACATGCTTGCCCGCCTCGATGGCGGCCAGGGTGGGAATCAGTCCGGCCGCGCCGACAATGGACGAAACCACCGTGTCCGCCTGCGGCAAGGTGGCAACCCGCACGTTACCGTCAGCCCCGGCGACAATCCGCTGCCGCCATTCGGGAGCGAGCAGCGATCGCAACTCACCGGCAAGCCTCTCGTCAGCGACCGAGACCAGTTGCGGATTGAACGCCTCCAGCTGATCGCGCAGGAGCGTGAAGTTGTTGCCGGCGGCAAGCCCGACCACCCGGAAACGACCCGGAAACTGCCGAACCACCTCAAGAACGTTACAGCCGATGGAACCGGTTGAGCCGAGTATGGCTATATTCTTCATAGTCGATGACACTCAGAAAGATAAGGAGTGTTTCCTCAGGGAAGCAGAAAACCGAACCGCACCAGGGTGTAAAGAATCGGGGCGGTAAACAGAAGCGAGTCGATCCGATCCAGAATGCCGCCGTGGCCCGGCAGAATGGAGCCGGAGTCCTTCACCGCCATGGCCCGCTTGATCACCGATTCGCAGAGATCACCCAACACCCCGACACAACTCAAGAGGGCGGCGGCCAGCCCCATCACCAGCGGGTCATGATCGACAAACAGAAACCTGGCAAGCAGCACCGAAACCGTGACGCTGCCCACCAGACCGCCGACAAAACCGACCACGGTCTTGCCGGGGCTCACCGCCGGGCAAAGCTTGCGCTTCCCGAACAGCCGCCCGGCATAATAGGCCAGCGAATCCGAACCGACGGTAATGCCGGTAAGCCAAAGCAACCACGCCACGCCAGCCGGCTGATGACGAAGCAGGATCAGATGCGCGCCGCAGAATCCGACATAGAGGATGCCGAGCCCGGTGCGGCTCATCATCAGGAAGGGATCGGCAAGATCACGATAGCGGGTAACGATGAAGCCGACAAGCACGACAAAAGCCAGCGGCAGCACCGCCATCACCGCCTCCGCGCTGCCGCCATAGGCCGCCAGGAAGGGCAGGAAGCCGCAGAGCATGCCCAAAGCCCTGGCCTGAGCCGACACATCGGGCAGCACCACGGTGCCGTATTCATGCAGGGCAAGAACGCCGAGCGCGCTCACCACCAGCCAGAACAGGGGGAATGCCCCGAACAGAACCAGCGCAAGCCAGCCGCCGCAGGCCAGCAGCCCGGTAATAAGTCGTATCATAGCAATCGGTTACCAAGTGAGGGTTCCCTTACACAAAACGGGATATGGCTGCAAAAGTCAAGGGGTGTTTGGCGCGGGAGAGGTTGCGCAGGGCATGGGAGATCGGCAATCTCTCCAATCACGCCGGTCGCACCTGTTCGCCGGTCATGCCGAATCGCCGCTGCCGACCCTGGTACACACGGATCGCATCAAGCAGGTTTTCTTCCCGGAAATCAGGCCAGAGGGTATCGACGAAACAGATTTCAGCGTACGAAGCCTGCCAGAGGAGAAAATTGCTGAGTCGCGCCTCGCCGCCGGTGCGAATCAACAGATCCGGATCAGGCAAGCCCCCGGTATACAGATGCGCGGCAAAAAGCTCCTCGGTGATGGCGTCAGCGGCAAGCTCGCCGTTGGCGCATTGCCCCGCCACCGTCTTCACCGCGTCAAGGATCTCAACCCGACTGCCGTAATTGAGGGCAAGGTTGAAGACAAGGCCGTCATTGCCGGCGGTATCGGCGATCACCTTGTCGAGGATGTCGCGGACATCATCGGGGAGGCGATCCTTGCGGCCGAGACAGCGCAGTGAAACGTTGT
This sequence comes from Desulfobulbaceae bacterium UBA5123, assembly GCA_002415465.1. Taxonomy (GTDB): domain Bacteria; phylum Desulfobacterota; class Desulfobulbia; order Desulfobulbales; family UBA5123; genus UBA5123. The sequence goes on along the minus strand of DHYT01000181.1, from coordinate 7,983 downwards.
TGGCAACCATGGTCTCCAACTCGTGCAACAGGTATTTCTTGAGGAGCCCCATCAGGGCGTTCACTTCAAAGGGAGGACGCTTCCAGTTTTCGGTGGAAAACGCATAGAGGGTGAGAACTTGCAGATCAAGCTTCCGGGCGGCGCGGACCACGGCCTGCACCGACTCCACACCAACCTGATGCCCCATGGGTCGAGGCAGGCCGCGCTGCTGCGCCCAGCGCCCATTGCCATCCATGATGATGGCGACATGGGCAGGAAGCTTGTCGGGGTCGAGTTCTTGCGGAAACTGCATGGGCTGGAAAATCAGACCTCCATGACCTCTTTTTCTTTCTCGGCCATGGTCTCATCGATCACCTTGATGAAACGGTCGGTTTCCTTCTGCGCCTCGTCCTGAAACTTGAAGAGCGCATCCTCGGCGATCTCTTTGTTGTTCTTCAACTTTTTCAGGGCGTCAATGGCGTCACGGCGTGAGTTGCGGACCGCCACCCGGTACTCCTCGCTGATCTTCTTGACCTGCTTGACCAGATCCTTGCGCCGCTCCTCGGTGAGCTGCGGGATGCTGATGCGGATGGTCTTGCCGTCGTTGACCGGGTTCATGCCGAGGTCCGATTTGAAGATGGCCTTTTCGATGGCCGACAACATCTGCGGATCCCACGGCTGGATGGCGATCATCCTGCTTTCCGGGATCGTCAGGGTGGCAACCTGATTGAGGGGCATCGGCGAGCCATAGGCCACCACGCTGAGGCCATCGACCAGCGTCAGCGACGCCCGTCCGGTCCGCACCTTGGTCAGTTCACGGCGATAGGCCTCGATGCTTTTCTCCATTTTATCGTTCATCGCCGCAAGGATTTCGTGACTCATGCTCCCTCCCCCCTAATCAGCGTCCCAACCGGTTCACCGCAAAAGGCCTTGCGCATGTTACCGGGCTTATTCATGTTGAAAACGGCAATGGCCTTGCCGTTATCCCGAGCCAGCGAGATGCCGGCGGCATCCATTACCCGCAGCTGTCGTTGCAGCACCTCGGTGTAGGTCAGGGTATCGAACTTGACCGCATCGGCATGCGCCAACGGATCCTTGTCGTACACCCCGTCAACCCTGGTCGCCTTGCAGATCAGATCGGCATTGATCTCAAGCCCCCGCAGCACCGCCGCGGTATCGGTGGTGAAATAGGGGTTGCCGGTGCCGGCGGCAAAGAGCACCACCCTGCCCTTGTCGAGATGCCGGATGGCGCGCTGCCGGGTATACTGCTCACAGACGGTGACCATGGGAATGGCCGACAGAACCCGGGCCGGCACGCCGTGCCGCTCCAAGGCGTCATGCATGGCCAGGGCGTTGATCACCGTCGCCAGCATCCCCATGTTGTCCGCCGAACCACGATCCATGCCCGAGGAGGCCCCGGATACGCCGCGAAAGATATTGCCGGCGCCGATCACCAGCCCCACCTCAACGCCCAGTTCAACCAGCCCCTTGATCTCTTCGGCCACGTAATCCAGCACCGACGGGCTGATACCGAAAGCGGCGTCGCCCATCAGGGCTTCGCCGCTCAGCTTCAGAAGTACTCGTTTGTACTTACTTTTTGCCACCGTTCACTCCGATAGAGATGGGGTTCAACCGTACGCGACGTCCGCCGCTTAGGCGCCGACCTGAAAACGTGCAAACCGCTTGATGGAAATATTCTCGCCCAGGGAGGCGACAACGCCGTTCAGCAGGTCCTGGATGGAAACATCGGGATTCTTGACGAATTTCTGCTCCATCAGGCAGACATCGGCGTAGAACTTGTCCATCTTGCCGACGACGATCTTCTCGGCAATGTTCGCCGGCTTGCCTGAATCAAGGGCCTGCTGGGTATAGATGGCACGCTCGCGCTCGGCGAGATCAGCCGGCACTTCCTCACGCTTCAAGGCCACCGGGTTGACGGCGGCGATATGCATGGCGATGTCCTTGGCAAACTCGATGAAGGAATCGGTCTTGGCGACGAAATCGGTTTCGCAGCCCACCTCGACCAGCACCCCCAGCTTGCCGCCGGCATGCACATAGGTCTGCACGACGCCCTCGCTGGTGGCGCGACCGGCCCGCTTCTGGGCCACGGCCAAACCTTTCTGGCGCAGCAGGTCGACGGCCTTTTCCATGTCGCCGCCGGTTTCATTCAATGCCTTCTTGCAATCCATCATCCCCGCGTTGGTCTTGTCGCGAAGTTCCTTGACCATCTGACTCGTAATGCTCACAGCTACAACTCCTCATGATGATAAATATAAACGGCTGCGCAAACACAACAGCCGTTCAATTATGATTTATGTAATCACTCCCCGCCCACCGAGGGGCGGAGGCGCAGGATAATCGGCGCCGGGCCGACCGTCCACTACTGTCTATTTATTCCGCGACGGGCGCGGCGCCCTGCTTCTTCATCTCGGCCTCGGCGGCCATCATCTCGGGAGCCTCGCCCTTGTCGCCGGCCGCCTGCTTGGTGGCTGCCTGCTTCTCCTTGCCGGCCAGGATCGCGTCGGCAAACTTGGATGCCACCAGACGGATCGACTTGATCGCATCGTCGTTGCCGGGAACGATATGGGTAAGGCCGTCGGGGTCACAGTTGGTGTCGGCCAGGCCGATAACGGGAATGCCGAGGGTATTGGCCTCCTTGATGGCGATCTGCTCGCGACGGGGATCAACCACGAAGATGACCGAGGGCAGGTTGCGCATGTCCTTGATGCCGCCCAGGGTCCGCTCAAGCTTGACCATGTCCTTCTCGATCTTGAGCGCTTCCTTTTTCTTGTAGCGGTTGATGGTGCCATCTTCCTTCATCGCCTCATAGTTCTTGAGACGCTCGATACTCTTACGGATGGTCTGATAGTTGGTGAGCATGCCGCCCAGCCAGCGATGATTCACAAAATACATGCCGCAACGCTCCGCCTCTTCGCGGACAATGTCCTGCGCCTGACGCTTGGTGCCGACGAACATCACCGTGCCGCCCTTGGCAACGGCGTCGCTGAGCGCGTTGTACGCCTTGTTGAACAGCGGCAAGGTTTTATCGAGGTTGATGATATAGATCTTGTTGCGCGCCCCGAAGATAAAGGGACGCATCTTGGGGTTCCAGCGATGGGTCTGGTGACCGAAATGCAAGCCGGCCTCCAACATTTCCTTCATGCCGATGTGTGACATAACTGCTCCTTCAAATGATTTTGGTTATTCCGCCATCCCGAAGCCCAACCCCAGACAGGGGCACCAAAGGGCAAAAATCCCGGGATGTGTGGGTTAAAAAACAAGTTTTATTACCACCCCGTCATTTTTTTTGCAAGCCGGAAGAACAATTTACCACAAATACCTTGACGTCGGCTGTCAAAGCAAGCTAATTGAACAACTTACTCTCCAATGACTCTTTACAGAAAATGCCTCTTACCGACATACACCCCAGCAACATCCTGATTCGCTCCACCAACTGGATCGGCGACGCCATCATGACGACGCCGGCGGTCCGCACCATCAGGGAAAATTTTCCTGAGGCCAAGATCGCCATCCTCACCCACCCCTGGGTTGCCGATGTATTTGCCGCCAGCCCGCACGTTGACGAGGTGATCCTTTACCGCAAGAAGGATCGCCACAAGGGCGTTGCCGGCATCTGGCGACTGGGCCGCACCCTGGCCGAACGGCGCTTCGATCTCGCCATCTATCTCCAGAACGCCTTTGAAGCCGCCCTGATCGGCAAGCTTGCCGCCATCCCCAACCGGGCCGGATACACCACCGACGGCCGCGCCCTCCTTCTCACCCATCGGGCCAGGGTTCGCCGGGAAATAAAAAAGGTCCATCAGGTCCACTACTACCAGGACATGCTCGCCCAACTGGGCCTTAGCCCCGGCCCGGACGAGCTTTTCCTGCAGCTCCCTCAGGAAACCGTCCACTGGGCGAACAAATTCACCGCCACAACCAAGTCCGGCCCCACCATCGGGCTCAATCCGGGCGCGGCCTACGGGCCGGCCAAATGCTGGCCCGGCGAACGTTACGCCGCCCTTGCCGCCCGTCTGGTCACGGAGCATGACGCCACCATGCTGGTCTTCGGCACCAGCGCCGACAACACCGTTGCCGAGGCGATCAAGGCACAGGCGCCGGACCGCATCATCAACCTTGCCGGCAAAACCAATCTGTCCGAGGCCATGGCCCTGATCGGCGCCTGCGACGCCTTTGTCACCAACGACTCCGGGCTGATGCATGTGGGCGCGGCGCTCAAAACGCCGCTGGTGGCCATCTTCGGCTCCACCGACGCGGTGGCCACCGGTCCCTACGCCGACAACGCGACGGTCATCCAGAAGGATCTCCCCTGCCGCCCCTGCCTCAAAACGCACTGCGAGAGCGATTTCCGATGCATGACCGACATCACCGTGGCCGAAATCGCCGAAGCGGTGGCGGTTTTGCTGCAGAACAGCCAGAAGGGGAAACCATGAGCCGGCCGGCGGTTTTTCTCGACAGGGACGGCACCATCAACGAGCAGATGGGCTACATCAACCACATCAGCCGCTTTCAACTCCTGCCGCGGGCGGCGGCCGGCATTCGTCTCCTAAACGACGCCGATATCCCGGTGGTCGTGGTCACCAACCAGTCCGGACTTGCCCGCGGCTATTTTCCCAAGGAGCTTCTCGACGAGGTGCATGCCCAGATGCACCGGCAACTGGCGGCGTCAGGCGCGCACGTGGACGGCATCTACATCTGCCCCCATTATCCAGAGGCGAAACTCCCGGAATACCGTGTCCAGTGTGATTGCAGAAAACCGCAGGCAGGTTTGTTTCTGAAGGCGGCCGCTGATCTCGACCTTGATCTTGCCCGTTCCTATGTGGTCGGCGACCGCTGGTCAGACCTGAAGGCGGCCCACCGCTGCCAGGCCACCGGCATCCTGGTCCTCACCGGTTACGGCCGCGGCGATCACGCCTACATCGGCCCGACGCAAGCCATCCAGCCCCGGACGGTGGCGGAAGACCTCTATGACGCGGCCACCTGGATCCTTGCCGATCTCAAGCGGGCAACGGATGGGGAAACACCGTGAAACCGCTGCCGCTGCCCAAGCCGCCTGCCAAAATCCTGATCATCAAGCCGAGCGCCCTGGGCGACATCGTCCACAGCCTGCCCTTTCTCGACACGGTCAAACGCAACTATCCCGACGCCACGATCCACTGGGTGGTGGCTCGCGGCCTGCACACCTTTCTGGAAGGGCATCCGCTCATCGACCGGCTGTGGATCTTCGACAAGGAAAAATGGAAGCGGGCCGGCAACCTCGGGCAATCCATCAAAGAACTCGCCGCCCTGATCACGGGGCTGCGGCGGGAACGCTTCGATGTATCCATCGATCTGTCCGGGCTCCTGCGCAGCGGCCTGATCACCATGGCCGCCAACGCCCGCTACAAACTCGGTTTCAAGGAGGCGGACGAAGGCAGCACCCTTTTCTACAGCCACCGGATCCACGGCAGCATGGAAATCCACGCCATCGACCGCTACCTCAAGATCGCCGAGGCCATGGGCTGCCGGCTTGACGCCATCCGCTACCCCCTTGCCCCCTTTGACCCTGCCCCGGCCATTTGCGCTGCGCTGCCCAAGGAATACGTGGTCATGACCCCATCGGCTGGCAAGGAGGCAAACCGCTGGCCCGCCGCGCGCTTCGGACAACTGGCGGCACGACTCGATGTCCCCTCGCTCATTATCGGCGGCAAATCCGACCAGCCCGTGGCGGAGGAAGTTGTACGACATGCCGACGGCAAGGCCATTTCCCTTGCCGGCAAAACTTCGATCAAGGAACTGCTCCCGATCATCGGCAAGGCCAGATACTTCGTCACCAACGACACCGGCCCGATGCACATCGCCGCCGCCCTCGGGGTGCCCGTTTTCGCCATTTTCGGCCCGGCCAACCCGATCCGCACCGGCCCGTACGGCGCGAACCACACCGTTATCCGGGAAGATCTGCCATGCTCGCCCTGCTACGCATGGAAACCATGTACGCACTGGCAATGCATGGAGGCAATCACGGTGGAACGGGTACTCGCGGCAATCAGGGAAAAAGAGTTAGATTGGCGCGAGAACCGCGCCCCAAAGGGGTTTTAAACAGAAAATCAGGCGTGATGCAGGAGGAATTCGCCAAGCTGCTTGCCCTGATCCGCCGACAGGTTGTCAAAGCTTACCCCGCAGCGGCAGGTGGGCACCGTGGCGAAAAACCTTTCTTCACGCTGCAGCAGTCGGTCATTCACCGGCTTTACGGCAACGCTTTCCAATACCACGAACCCGTCTTCGGTAATGATATTCAGTGATATCTCACCCACCGCATCGTCGGGTTTCGTTTCGGCAAACACCCCGTCAAGCAACAGATAATCAAAGGCAAGGCCGCTCCGGCTGACATCGACGATCTGCCCAAGCCTGGTAAAACGACTGCCCACCTTGAGTACGGCAATGGCCCGTTCATTGACCCGGTACCGCTGCTCCTTCCTTCTTTCCGTATTCAACTGATCGCCGCGCATGCTCGCCTCACAAGCCATTCACAATGGAATTCCAGAAACACCCAACCGCCAAGTGTCAATTATTAGGTAAACGTGTATCAACCGGAAACCATATAAACACAGGTGTGCCTGACGCGTCAATGCTTTTCCGAACGGCGGGAAAAATCGAAAATCATCTCGTTCTGCCGGATCAGCCCATACTCATCCCTGGCCACATCCTCGAGATAGGCGGGGGCTTTCTTCAGGCGGCGCACCTCTTCGGCAAGGGCCTTATTTTGCTCACCGAGGGATGCCGCCTCAGCTTTAATCACCGCAATCTCCTGCCGCAGCCGGTAGTAGCGAATCACGCCGTTTGGCGAGAAAAGCAACCACAGACAGAGCAGCGCCAGGGTGATGAGGCAGATCGTCCAGAACTGCTTATGTTCTCGATGTGAAAATTGAGAAAACATATCGTTGAAGCCTAAACCGGTTGGGATTGTATGGGCCAGGCACACAACGCCACGGCCTTTCACCTCTTAGCACAGAAGGAGAATCCATGCAATCACCCAAATCCACCTGCACGCATCGCCCGTCAGCTTTTATACCTTGCCACATACTCCTTCAGGGCCATGACCAGATCAAATCTGCGCAGTGGGGTTTCGGCCACAAGTATCTTGCCGAGAGGCAGACTGGTCTCATATTGCAGTTCCACCAATTTTTCAACCTGTGCATCGGTGAGCAACCCTTTCTGCCGTGCCACTTCCCCGTAACTGCGATTCCCTTCTCGCTGCGCCATGATAATCTGGATATTTTCAAGACGGGAGAGCATCCCGTACTCGACGGCCAGAGCGCCGAGAAATTTTTTGGTTTGACGCTGAATCTCAAGGGCATGCGCGATATCCGCCTCCCCGACAAGATTTTTTGCAATCAAGAACTCTCCAAAACGCATCCGCAACCTATTTTATCTTGAGGGTATAGACGCCATCCCAGTTCTTGCCGGGCGGCCGGATCTGATAATCGAGACAGCGCTCCATATAGGTAAGGGCAGGACCGTCATCGGGGTGTTTCTCAAGGATGCCGGCAAACAACTCCGCCGCCTGTCGCCATTCCCGCCGCCGATACAGGCCAAGGCCTTCATTGTATAGCGCCAGAAGCTGTTGCCGCTCCGGCGTCAAGCCACCCCGACGCCCCAGCAGTTCATACACGACAACGGTTTCCTCCTTGCCGACCACCCGAATGGCGTCAAGCTCACGCACCTCGATATGATCACGACACGCGGCACAGGTATGCTCGCTGATCATGATCGAAGTGCCGTACTCCTTGTTGGCCCCCTCCAAGCGGGCGGCAAGGTTCACCGCATCACCCATGACGGTATAATCCATGCGCATATCGGAACCCATGTTGCCAACCACCATGGCGCCGGTGTTGATCCCCATCCGAACCTTGAGCCGCGGCCTCCCCTCGGACTCCCATTTATCCTGCAGTTCGTGAATTTTATCCGCCATATCGAGAGCCATCCGGCAACACTTGCGAGCAT
>DHYT01000153.1:4093-4355 GCA_002415465.1 Desulfobulbaceae bacterium UBA5123 | reverse complement strand
GATGTCGATCTTGGGGCCGTAAAAAACCCCTTCGCCGGGATCGATCTCGTAGGCCAGACCCTTCTTTTCCAGGGCCAGCTTCAAGGCCTCGGTGGATTTGTGCCAGTGCTCGTCGCTGCCGACATATTTTTCCGGCCGCGTGGAAAGATAGACATCATACTCTGTAAAGCCGAACGATTGCAAGACCCTGAGATTAAGATCGAGAATATTAAAGATCTCATCCTCAAGCTGCTCGGTCCGGCAGAAGATATGCGCGTCGTCC
>DHYT01000153.1:272-4035 GCA_002415465.1 Desulfobulbaceae bacterium UBA5123 | reverse complement strand
CCGTGCAGGGCGCCGGTTTTCTCGAAGCGGTAAACCGTGCCCAGCTCGCACCAGCGGATGGGGAACTCCCGGTAGCTTCTCTTGCGTGACTTGTAAATGCCGATATGAAAGGGGCAGTTCATCGGCTTCAGCTGGTAGCTGACGTCCTCGATATCGATGGACGAGAACATGTTCTCGCCGTAAAAATCGAGATGGCCGCTGGTCTTCCACATATCGATCTTGGCGATGTGCGGGGTGCAGACCAACTCGTAGTCGTGCCGGTAATGTTCTTCCTTCCAGTAATCCTCGATCAGCTTGCGGAGCAGCGCCCCCTTCGGCTGCCAGAGGATCAGACCCGGTCCCACCTGATCCTGAATGGTAAAGAGCTCAAGCTCCTTGCCGATCCGGCGGTGATCCCGCTTCTTGGCCTCTTCCAGCTGCAGGAGATACTGCTTGAGGGCCTTGGCGTCGAAGAAGGCGGTTCCGTACAACCGCTGCAACATGGGCCGTTTTTCATCACCACGCCAGTAGGCGCCCGCCACCCTGGTCAACTTGCAGGCGCTGAGCAGTCCCACATGGGGCAGATGCGGCCCCCGGCAGAGATCAACGAATTCGCCGACCTGATAGAGGGTGACCGATTTTTCGCCCAGATCGCGGATGAGTTCGACCTTGTAGGTCTGCCCATTGGCCTCGAAGAGCCTGATCGCCTCGTCGGCGTCGACGGTGGTCCGCACAAACGGGGCGTTGCTGGCGACGATCTCTTGCATCCGCGCCTCGATCCGCTCGAAATCGTCCGGCGAAAAGGAGTCGTTGAGATCGAAATCATAATAGAAGCCGTCGGCAATGGCCGGCCCGATGGCCACCTTGACATCCTTGCCGAACAGATCCACCACCGCATGGGCCATGAGATGGGCCGCGCTGTGGCGCAGAATCTCCAGCCCCTCGGCCATCTCGATGGTGATCGGCTCGAGATCGCCGGCAACATCCAGGGTCGCCGAGAGATCGACAACGGCGCCGTCGACGCGTACGGCGATGGTCCGCTTGCGCACCTTGTTGGATACCAGTTCCTTGAGCGCCGCCTCGGCGGTTACACCGGCCGGAAATGTTTTTGGCTCGCCGCCCTGCGCAGAAAGATTGATGTCCGCCATGATCTTGCCATAATTCCGTTGTTGCCGGGGGCCTGCCGCAAGATGCGGCCTGCTGCCGGAACAAATAGGCTTCGCAACGATCCGATCATTGCGAAGCCTCTTATAAAGAACGTCCGAGGACGTTATATCGTCTGGTAGGCACGGGCGGATTTGAACCGCCGACCACTACAGTGTCAGTGTAGTGCTCTCCCACTGAGCTACGCGCCTATAAGTATTGAACGGCAACCGTTTAACAAGTATTCCCCTGACTGTCAAGAACAATGTCTGCCCCGGAAAGATTCTCGCCAAAATTATCGTCCGCCGCGATCGGCGTCGCTGCGGGCGTCAATGGCGCGGCTCAAGGTCAGTTCGTCGGCGTACTTGATATCCATGCCCATGGGGATGCCGCAGGCAAGCCTGGTCACCCGCACGTTCATCCCGCGCAGCTTATCGACCAGATAGGATGCGGTGGCCTCCCCCGGCACCGTGGAACTGGTGGCGATCAACACCTCCCGCACCTGCTGCCGCCGCACCCGCTGCAGCAAGGCATGCACCTTGATCTCCTCGGGACCGATGCCGTCCATGGGCGACAGCACGCCGTGCAGGATATGGTACTGCCCCTTGAAAACGCCGGTCTTCTCGATGGCCATAAGATCGGCGGGCTCCTCCACCACGCAGACCTGCCGCGGATCACGCCGGGCGTCGTCGCAGATCCGGCACGGATCGGTCTCGGAAAAGGCGAAACAGTTGCCGCACAGCCCGATCGCGCCGTGCAGGTCGAGCAGCTCACGGCCAAGCGCCTGGGCCTCGGCCGCCGGCCGCCGCAGGATATGCAGGGCAAGCCGGGTTGCGGTTTTCTTGCCGATGCCCGGCAGCCGGTTGAGATCGGTGATCAGCCGGGCCAGCGGCGGTGGTACGACATCCATGGTTCCCCCGCGCGCCTAAAACAGACCCGGAATCTTGATGCCGCCGGTCAGCTTGCTCATTTCCTGCTGAATCAGCTCCTGGGCCTTGGCCATGGCATCGTTCACCGCCGCCGCCACCAGGTCCTGGAGCATGGCGACATCATCGGGGTTCACCACCTCCCGGTCGATGGTGATCTTCAGCAGTTGATGACGGCCGTTGACGGTGGCGGAAACCATGCCGCCGCCCACCGTCGAGGTCACCTGCTTGCCGGCCAGTTCCGCCTGCATCTGCTGCATCCGGCCCTGAAGCTGTTGGGCCTGCTGCATAAGCGCGCTCACATCCATGCACATCTCTCCGTAAAATCAAACGCTACCGACTTCTGGGGCCGGTGCGAATGCCGACCACCTGCGCATTAAAAACCTCGCTGGCCACCTGCACCAGAGGGTCGTTGGCCAACACCCGTCGCTCCTCCTGCAACTCATCCCGCCCGTCGTCGACCGCCGTCCCAGGCTCCGCCCCCCGGACGCTGATCCGCACCCGCAACTCCTTCTGGAAGAAGTCCTGGGCGAACTCGGTGAGGAACTTCATGTTTTCCGGATCCTGGAGCACCTTGCAGTCGGTTACCGCTTCGAACTTGATGACCAGCTCGCCGGCCTCCTCGCGCGCCCCGTCGCTGAGGCGCAGGGAATGGGCCATCCACTGCTTGCGCTCCTTGACGTAGGCGATGAACTCCTCCCAGTGCCGACGGACCTCCTTGGGCTGGGCCCGGGCCACGGGCTGCGGCCTGGCCGGCTCGACAGCAGGAGCCGGCGAAGGATCCGCTGCCGGAGGCGGGACCGGCTGGGCTGCCGGCAGGGTGGGCACCACTGCCGCCGGGCGGGCGCCGGCCCCTGCCGGGACAGGCTCGGAGGAGGTGACCGCAAAGGAGGCGACATCGGCGGCCGGCCGGCCAACACCAGGGGCGGGGGCCGGTACCGGGGTCACGCCGCGCAGCACGTCGTCGAGGCGGCCCAGCAGGTCGGCCACCGGCGTGACACTGCCGGCCTGGGCTGCCCGGATAAAGGCCATTTCCAGAACCAGCCGGGGGCGGCTTGCATACTGCATGGCCTCGATCCCCTCGAGGAGGAGATGGAAGTAGCTGTAGAGGGTCTCGGCGCTGTGCGGGGCGGCGAGCTCCCGGACCGCGGCGAGCTCCCGGTCGGCCATGTCGAGCAGCGCTTCGGGCTCCCTGGCGGTTTTCATCACCAGCATGGCGCGAAAAAAGGCGAGGAGATCGTTGGCAAACCGCTTGAGATCGATGCCGGACGAGTAGCAGCGGTCGAGGAGGGCGAGACACTGCCCCAGGTCGCCGACGAGGAGGGCCGCGGCCAGGGAGTGGAAGACGGTGCGATCCACCAGCCCCAGCACCTGGGTGACGTCCAGATCGGAGACCTCCTCGCCGCCGAAGGAGAAGATCTGATCGAGCAGACTCAGGCCGTCGCGGACACTGCCCTCGGCCTCGGTGGCGATCATCTCCAGGGCGCGGTCGGAGATGGCAACCCCTTCCTCCTTGGCGAGCTTGGCAAAGAAGGCGACCAGCTCGGCAAACACCACCCGCTTCAACTCGTAACGCTGGCAGCGGGAGAGGATGGTGATCGGCACCTTGTGCAGCTCGGTGGTGGCGAACATGAAAAAGACGTGGGCGGGCGGCTCCTCGAGGGTCTTCAGCAGCGCATTGAACGCGCTCTTCGAGAGCATGTGCACTTCGTCGA
>DHYT01000153.1:0-164 GCA_002415465.1 Desulfobulbaceae bacterium UBA5123 | reverse complement strand
CCAGGGTGGTTTTGCCCACCCCGCGCACACCACTGAAGAGCATGGCGTGCGCCACCCGGTTGCGCGCCAGGGCATTCTGCAGGGTGCGAACCACGGCCCGCTGACCCACGACCTGAGCGAATGTCTGGGGGCGCCATTTCCTGGCGAGGACAAGATAGGACATG
>DHYT01000129.1 GCA_002415465.1 Desulfobulbaceae bacterium UBA5123 | reverse complement strand
CGCCGAGCAGCATGCGGTGACCTTTGCCGCAGGGCTTGCCACCGAGGGCATCCTGCCGGTGGTGGCGGTTTATTCCACCTTTATGCAACGAGCCCTTGACCAGATCATCCACGATGTCTGCCTGCCGAACCTGCCGGTGGTCTTCGCCCTTGATCGCGGCGGCGTGGTCGGCGATGACGGGCCGACCCATCACGGGGTGTTTGATCTCTCCTTTCTTCGTTTCATCCCCAACCTGACGGTGATGGCGCCCAAGGACGAGAATGAATTGCAGCATATGCTGCATACCGCCATCCTCCATCCCGGGCCGGTGGCGGTCCGGTATCCGCGCGGCTGCGGCACGGGTGTTGAGATGGATGCGGAGCTTGCACGGCTGCCGTTCGGGATGGGTGAGCTGCTGCGGGAGGGCGATGATGTGCTGTTGCTGCCGGTGGGCAACCGGGTTGCCGCGGCGATGGAAGCGGCTGAGGGCTTGACGAGGCTGGGGGTGGAGGCGGCGGTGATCAACCCGCGCTTTGTCAACCCCCTGGATGGCGATTTGATCTGTGAATGGGCGGCCAAGACCGGCAAGGTGGTGACCGTCGAGGACAATGTCCGCAAGGGCGGCTTCGGCGGCTCGGTGTTGGAGTTGCTCTCCCGTCGAGGCCTTGACGACGTGCGGGTCAGGGTCCTCGGCTACCCGGACCGTTTCATGGAGCATGCCTCCCAGGAGCGGCTCTATCAGCTGGGCAAGATCGATGCCGCCGCCATCACCAAGACCGCGCTGGAACTGGCCAACGGCGTATCGTCAGATTGATGTGAGGCGGTCGGCCTCCCCCGCCTGGTCGCCGAGTCCCTTCTCCTGTTTTTCCGCTTGGCTGAAGACGCTGCTGAGCTTGGCTTCTGCGTCGGGAGGCAGGTTGAGAAAGCGCATGGAGATGCGTATCGTCTTCGGCGTGAAGTCCGAATTCCTTTTCTGCACGAAAAAGCTGCTGATCACCGAAAAGAGGTTGGCGACGGCAACCGGCTGGCCGTTGTCCGCCGCCGGGAAGGTGACCGATGCCAACAGCGGCACCGTCCAATCCAGTTCCTCCGTCAGTGGTATCTCGCAGAGCATCCCCCCCATGCTGATATTGATGATGGTCGCGTCCAGACAGGCCACCCCCTGGGCGAGGTTCGCGACGCTGTCCGGCACGTTGTAGCGGCGGGTATGGCGCAAAAGGGCCGGGTTGCAGGCCCGATTGATGAGATCGGTCAGCGTCTCCGGAGAGCAGGGGGTGATCAGCCGGTGCGCGACGCCTGACTGCCGGGCCTTGTCAAAGCGTTCGTCGTCGGGGCTTGAGGTGAAGAGGATAAAGTTGAGGCGGTGGTTGTCCGGGTCGGCCTTGGTCTGTTTGACGAACCGAAGCCATTGCTCGCTGCTCGATTCCCAGGAAAAAAGGACGATGTGCTGGGGGTCGGTGGCGAGAAAATCGGTTGCCGAACTGCTGTTTTCCGCCTCGCTTATCTCGGCGTCGTTGATGTTGGCGAGGATCATGGTGCGCAGGATTCTGCGGATGCTTGCCGATTGGTCGACAATCAGGATTTTTCTCGGCATTGCTCTACCTCAAGGGGCTGTCGTTTCCGGTGGGTCGGCGGTTTGCGGAAATGCGTGTTGACGTTGCCATCGTCTTGATTTGCCAGTTTTGAATATAGCAGCCTTTGCCAAGAAGGTAAGAGAAAAAAATGCCGGGGCGATGGATGCCGCCTGAAAGGCAATGCCGGGCGGCGGATTGGTGGCTACTCGGACCTGGTCCGCTCCCGCCAGGGCGCGAATTTAACCAGCATGGCCATGCCCGGCAGGGCGAGCAGGGTGCAGAGGACGAAAAAATTGAACCAGCCCATCTGTTCGGCAAGAAATCCGGTCGAAGAGGAAATCAGTACCCTGGGGATGCCCATCAGGCTGGAGAGCAGGGCATACTGGGTGGCGGTGAATTTCTTGTTGGTGATCGAGGCCATGAAGGCGACAAAGGCGGCGGTGCCCATGCCGGCGCTCAGGTTTTCAAAGCAGATCACGCCGGTGAGGAGCCCGATGTGGTAGCCGACCTTGGCGAGAATCGCGAAGCCGATGATGGATACCATCTGCAGGGCGCCGAAGAGCCACAACGAGCGGTTGATGCCGGTGCGGAGGATGATCGCCCCACCCAGGAAGGAACCGATCAGGGTGGCCCAGAAGCCGACGAGTTTCACCACCGCGCCGATCTCGGTCTTGGAAAAGCCCATATCCAGATAGAAAGGGGTGGAAAGGGCGATTGCCATGTTGTCGCCGAGTTTGTAGAGGATGATGAAACATAGTATCCAGATGGCGCCGCTGCGGCTGAAGAATTCCACAAAGGGGGCGATGACCGATTCGCGGAAGTTGACCGGGGCGGCCTCATGCACCGGCGGTTCCCTGGCGATGAGGGTGACTATGATCCCCGGCAGCAGGCAGCAGGCCATGATCAGGAAGACCAGATGCCAGGCCATGTAATCGGCCAGGATTAGGCCGCCGCCGCTGACGATCAGCATGCCCACCCGGTAGCCGTAGATGTAATAGGAAGAGCCGAGGCCCAGTTCGGCGTCGGTGAGATCTTCCCGTCGGTAGGCATCGATGACGATGTCTTGGGAGGCCGAGAAAAAGGTGATCAGGAAGCCTGCCAGGACGAAAATCGTCACATGGGTGCCGCCAAGGTCTGGGCGGGTCATCCCCATGGCAACGATAGCGCAGAACAGGGCGAGTTGATTGGTCAGCAGCCAGCCCCGGCGGCGGCCGAGAAAGGGCAGGGAAAAGCGGTCGAAGATCGGCGCCCAGACAAACTTGAGGGTATAGGGAAGCCCGACCAGCGCCATCAGCCCGATATTCTTGAGGCTCACCCCTGCCTCCTTGGCCCATGCCTGCATCAGGGTCATGGTGATCAGCAACGGCAGGCCCGAGGCCATGCCCATGGCGAAGGTGACCATGAACCGTCTGTTGAGGATGCGGCGCAGCAGTGTTGGATGGGTATCTGATTGATGCATACGGCCGAACTTAGCCTGTTTTCTGAACCGTGCCAACTGTTTAATTTTGTTTGAACATTTATGGGTGCTGGCCCGCCGGGCGATCCTGCGGGGATGGCCCGGCGGCAGCGGCGCAATATTGACAAACTGTGCCTGCTCGACTATCCTGCATCCCTTTATTGAACCTCTCGGAGAGCGAACCGTGGAACAGTTGATCATGAAGAGCCTTGAAGGCTCCATTGCCGCCAAGAAGGCCTTTGCCGACGAGCAATTGGAGGAGATTCTGCTGCTGGTGCAGTGGACCGTTGAAGCCCTCAGCGGCGGCAACAAGCTGTTGATCTTCGGCAATGGCGGCAGCGCCGCCGATGCCCAGCACATGGCGGCCGAGTTTGTAAACCGCTTTCTCATCGACCGTCCGCCCTTGGCCGCCATCGCCCTGACCACCGACAGCTCGGTGCTGACCAGCATCGGCAACGATTTCTCCTACGACGATGTCTTCTCGAAACAGATCCGCGCCCTCGGCAAGCCCGGTGATCTCGCCCTCGGCATCTCCACCAGCGGCAACTCGCCCAACGTGATCAACGCCATCGTCGCGGCCAGGGACATGGGGATGCGCACCGCGGTTCTCACCGGCGGCTCGGGCGGCAAGCTGAAGGCGATCGCCGAGCTGACCCTCAACGTCCCCACCAGCCACACCCCGCATATCCAGGAAACCCATCTCTGGGTCGAGCATCTGGTCTGTCAGCTGACCGATGAGCTACTCTATGGTGAACTGGCCAAGACCGAGAGCGGTGGCAGGGCATGAATCGTCGGCAACCCCTCGATTTCAGCGGGCTCAAGACCTATTCCCTGCACGATCGCTTCAGCAAGGTGACAGTGGAGAATTTCGCCAGGCCGGTTGGCGCCGGGGTAACGGTTGCCGGGCTGCTCGCCTCTCTGCCCGATCAGCTGATGGGGATCGATTTCCCGGAACTGGTCGACCGGCTGGCGACATGCCATCGGCACAACCGCCCGATCATGATCGGGATGGGCGCGCATGTGATCAAGGTCGGGCTGAATCCCATCCTGATCGATCTCATGGAGCGCGGCATCGTCACCAGCATNNCTTGAACGGCGCCGGCATCGTCCATGACACGGAGGTGGCGATGGTGGGGCGGACCTCCGAGGAGGTCGGCAACGTGCTCGGCTCCGGCGCCTTCGGCGCGGCCAAGGAAACCGGCGAGGTGGTGAACGAGGCGATCAACATCGGCGCAGCAAAGGGGCTCGGCATGGGCGAGGCGTTGGGCGACTATCTGCTCGCCAACGGCTATCCCCATAACAACGTCAGTCTGCTGGCCTCTGCCCGGCGGCTCAAGGTGCCGGTCACCGTGCATGTGGCGGTGGGCACCGATATCGTCCACATCCATCCCTCGGCCGACGGGGCGGCCATCGGCCGGACCAGTCATCAGGATTTCAAGCTCTTCTGCGGGCTGGTGGCCGATCTTGAAGGCGGCGCCTATCTGAACATCGGTTCGGCGGTGCTGTTGCCCGAGGTGTTCCTGAAGGCCTNNCACCGTGGCCCGCAACCTGGGCCATGCGGTCAACAGCTTCACCACCGCCAACTTCGACTTCATCCGCCAGTACCGGCCGCTGACCAACGTGGTCAACCGGCCCACCGCCGGCGGCGGCAAGGGATACAACATCACCGGCCACCATGAGTTGATGGTGCCGTTGCTGGCCGCCGCCCTGCTGGATCGCCTGGCGGGCTGATCTGATACCGTAACGAGGTTTTACCGTCGGGAGGGCGTTTGATCATGCCTTTGTTTGATTTTATCTGTCATGCCTGCGGCAAGGAGTTTGAAATCCTGTTGATGGGCAAGGAGCGGCCGGTCTGCCCCCATTGTCAGAGCAAGGATCTCGAGAAGAAGATGTCCGCCTTTGCCCGCACCCGCGGGGCTGACGGCGGCGGCTCGGCGGGCGGTGGCTCGCGTTGCGGCGGGTGCTCGGGCGGCAGTTGCGCCACGTGCCATTGATGAGTTACACGACACCTGGGAAAGCGGATGTTTTCCCAATATTTATGTATTCGAACAACCTGCCGGCGCGGCATGGAGAAGAGTGATAATGACACAGGATAACAGTCAACAAGCGGTGGTGCGGCCTGGCAAGGTCTACCTGATCGGCGCCGGCCCCGGCGACCCGTCCCTGATCACGGTGAAGGGGTTGGAGCTGCTGAAGCGGGCCGAGGTGGTGGTGTACGATTACCTGGCCTCGCCCAAGCTGCTCAAGTTTGCCCCCAAGGAGGCCCAGTTCGTCTATGTGGGCAAGAAGGGAGGCGTCCATCATGCCCACACCCAGGAAGAGATCAACCAGATGCTGGTGGATCATGCCCGGGCCGGGCGGACGGTGGTGCGGCTCAAGGGGGGCGATCCCTTCATCTTCGGCCGGGGCGGCGAGGAGCTGGAGGAACTCTGCAAATACGGGATCTCTTTCGAGGTGGTGCCGGGCGTGACCTCGGCCACCGCCGCCGCAACCTACGCCGGGGTGCCGATCACCCATCGTGATTACACCTCGTCGCTGGCCTTTGTCACCGGCCATGAGGACCCCACCAAGCAGGGCAGCAATGTCGCCTGGGACAAGATTGCCACCGGCATCGGCACCCTGGTCTTCTACATGGGGATCAAGAACCTGCCATCTATCGCCGAGAACCTGATCAAAAACGGACGCGACCCGCAAACCCCGGTGGCGGTGGTGCGTTGGGCATCCACCCCGATTCAGAAATCGGTGGAGGGCACCCTGGCGACCATTGCCGAGGTGGTCAAGGAGGCCGGGATCACGCCGCCGGCGCTGGTGGTGGTGGGCGAGGTGGTCAAGCTCCGCGACAAGATCAACTGGTTTGAGAAACGGCCGCTGTTCAACAAACGGATCCTGGTTACCCGCACCCGCGAGCAGGCCAGTGAACTGGTGCGGCTGCTCGAGGATCACGGCGCTGATTGCGTCGAGGGCGCCACCATCGCCATGNNCTATTTCTTCGGCCACCTGCTGGAAAAGGGCATGGACAGCCGTGATCTTCATGGCCCCAAGGTTGCGGCGGTGGGCATCGCCACCGCCGAGGCCCTGCGTGATTACGGCGTCCGCGCCGATCTCATCCCCGAGGAGTTTACCGGCGACGGTCTGGCGGCCAGCATGGTGGCACAGGGCGTGAAGGGCGCGAAAGTGCTGGTGCCGCGCGCCAAGAAGGCGCGCGAGATCCTGCCCGAAACCTTGCGCGAGCATGGCGCCGAGGTTGAGGTGGTGACCGTCTACCAGAACGTGCGCCCCAAGGACTACGAGATGGTGCGGGAGGAACTGGCCAAGGGGGATATCGATATGGTGACTTTCACCAGCTCCTCCACGGTGACCAATTTTCTGGAAATGCTCGGGACGGATCGCGAGAAGCTGCTCGCCGGCGTGAAGTGCGCCGCCATCGGTCCGATCACCGCCAAGACCGCTGCCAAACATGGACTGGTGATCGACGTTCAGCCCCCCGTCTATACCATCCCGTCGCTGGTTGACGCCATCGTCGCATTCTATCGGCAATGACATGCGGCGCGACACGGAGAACCCGCTGTCGCGCCGTTGCCAGTTTCCCCGTTTGTAAGCCTGACGTCTTGCCGGTGCCGCGGAGAGCGGTTCGTGGTTTGTGCCTAGATCGGATAAATTTTATGGCATATTCGCCTGTTGTCGCGCCATTGGAAAACTGCTATGGTGTTCTTGCCGTTGCGACCGGATATCGCGGCGGCAAATCCGATGGTCCTCGCGGGACGGGGTGAGCGGCTTGTCGCGGCACCATGAGAGGCCAGAGATGGTTTAACTCTTTCGGCGACGGTTTGCCTCAACCTATCGGCGGTGCGGCATGCTCCCTGGCAAGACCAAATACATCTTTATCATCTGCCTGGCCGTTGCGGTCGGGTTTCCCGTCGTCAACATCGCCTTCGTCTTTCCTGTTTTTACCAATCTTCTTACCGCCAACACCGAAGACGAGGCGGTGCGTCTGGCCCGTCATCTCGCCACCCTTGTCGTTGACCAGGACCGGCAGTTGAAGAACAACGAGCAGATCAAGGCGGCGGTGGCGGACCTCTCTGCCCCGTTCGGTCTTGAAAAACTCAAGGTTTTTGATCCGGCCGGGACCATCGTCTATTCCACCGTCCCGGCCGATGTCGGCACTGTTAACAATCGAAGTTATTTCCACGAGATCGTCGCCAGGGGCGGCACCTTCACCAAGCTGGTGAGGAAGGATCAGTTGAGCAAGGAAGGGCGTCAGGTCGGCGTGGATGTCGTTGAAACCTATGTCCCGATCATGATCGGGCAGACGTTTGTCGGCGCCTTTGAGATATATTACGACATCACCGACCGTAACAATGCGATGCAGCAAGCCGTGCATCTTGCCTCGGCGGTGCCGGTGGCCCTGATGTTTGTTTTTCTGGTTGCCGTTACCACCCTCCTTGTCAAGGGGGATATCGCCGCAGTGGCCAGGACGGAGCCGATGCGGGAGGTCGGGCGCTATGAATCGCCCTTTTATTTCCTCCTCATCGCTTCGCTGCTCATCTTCGCCTCGGAGCTGGCGGTGATGGTCTTTTTCTTCCCCGGAGGCTACCAGGCCGCTCTGGCCGAGGCCGTCATCGATGCCTCCCTGCTGGTGATGATTACCTCGCCTTTGCTCTATTTTCTGCTGGGCAGACCGCTGGTCATCCATATCCAGCAACGGCGGGAGGCGGAGCGAAAGCTCGATGAGGCTCGTCATGCCGCCGAGGCGGCCAACCTGGCCAAAAGTGAGTTTCTGGCCAACATGAGCCATGAGATCCGGACGCCCTTGAACGCCATCGTGGGCCTGAGCCACTTGGTCTTGAAGACAGCGCTCACCCGGAAGCAGCGGGATTATCTCGGGAAGATCCAGGGCGCGGGACGCGCGCTGCTCATGGTGATCAACGACATCCTGGACTTCTC
>DHYT01000130.1 GCA_002415465.1 Desulfobulbaceae bacterium UBA5123 | reverse complement strand
GGGATGCTCCCGCAGCACCTTGCGCACCAGTCGCCGCGACTGGGCACCGGCGCTGGCGGTCACCGCACAGGTGTTGACCACACAGACGTCGGCCTCTTCCTTGATCGGCACCAATTCCAGTCCCAGTTCCTCAAACCCGCTCTGAAAGGAAGCGGATTCATACTGGTTGACCTTGCAGCCCAGGGTGGCGATGGCCACCGTTCTTTTGATTTTCTTCTTTCCGCTCATTTCCTCACTTCCCGTCCCATGGCGCCGCCGGATTCAAAAAGGGCATGGTTGCCAGTCGTGGCGGCACTCTTTCTTGGTACTCGTTGCCGGCGGGAACGTCAATAAAGATCACCCCGGCCACCCCCTGACGCTACCAAACCGTAACACGATCACATCTAAACGTTACCGCCGGACCACTCACAAAAAACTACACCCCCCGACCAAGGCGCCTAAACGCAAAGAACTTGACATGGCATGCCTCTTGCTGTGCAGAATAGTCAAGGCCAAAAAATTCCCACACCCTCGACGCGTCAGGGTGGGTGAATATTGACTTCAACATTAAATGCACCAAAAGAGGAGGTGAGAGAATGGGAAACAACAAGAAGAGTAGGATCGGTCTGTATATCCTGGCCGTCCTGACCGTGGGGATCCTCGCTTCGCTCTTCCTGGCTCTGGGTCCGCCCCAGTTGCTGGCGAAATCGGAGAACCCGCTGTTCTGCGCAGGTTGCCATGTGATGGAGGGGGAATTTGACGCATGGAGCCACGCAGGCGCCCACCGGCGGGAGATGTGCGTTGACTGCCATCTGCCCAACCACAACACGGCGGTCCACTACATCTGGAAAACCATCGACGGGATGAAAGACACCATCGCCTTCTATTCCGGCAATGTCCCGTCCCGCATCACCATCAGCGAGCACGGCAAGGAGGTCGTGCAGAGCAACTGCATCCGCTGCCACGAGGCCACGGTGACCCACATCAACCAAGACCGTCCCTGCTGGGATTGCCATCGCCGTCTTGCCCACCGGCGGAGCGGCGCAATGATGACCCTGTAAAAAAGACAAGCTGCAACATTACAAAATACAAATACCTCAAAAAAGGAAGGAGGAAATCATGAAGAAAAGATTGCTTTGGCCACTGGCCCTGGCCACCGTCGCCATCCTGGCAGGGGGCTGCCAGCCACCCGAAAAAACCGAGGCCGTACGCCCGGTGAAGATCGCCGACGGCGAGATGGACCCCGGTGAGTGGGGCAAGGCCTACCCGATTCACTATGACCTGTGGAAGAAGACCGCCGAGCCCACCGCACCCGGCAAGAGCAAGTACAAACCCGGCTTTGATGCCGACAACATCACCTACGACAAACTCTCCGAGTACCCCTTCATGGCCCTGCTCTTCAACGGCTGGGGCTTCGGCGTCGAGTACAACGAACCCCGCGGCCACGCCTACATGCTGAAAGACCAGGTTGACATCGACCCCTCCCGGGTTGGCGCCGGCGGCGTCTGTCTGACCTGCAAGACCCCCTATGTCCCCAAGCTTGAGGCGGAGATGGGTAAGGACTATTACATGAAGCCGTGGGACGAAGTGCGCCACATGATCCCGGAGAAGCACCAGGAGTTGGGCGTTGCCTGTGTCGACTGCCACGACAACAAGGACATGTCGCTGAAGATCTCCCGCGAGTTCACCCTGGGCAAGGCGCTTGGCGAGTTGAAGGTTGATCGCTCCAAGCTCACCCACCAGGAGATGCGCACCCTGGTCTGCGCGCAGTGCCATGTTACCTACAGCATCAACAAGGATGAGAACAAGAAGTCTGTTGGCATCTACTTCCCGTGGCAGGGTAGCACCTGGGGCGACATCTCGGTTGAGAACATCATCAAGCAACTCCGCGAGGACAAGACCAACAAGGAGTGGAAACAGAAGGTCACCGGTTACCCGATGCCTTTCATGCGTCATGCCGAGTTCGAGCTCTACTCCCGCAAGAGTGTCCACTGGATGGCCGGCGCCGCCTGTGCCGACTGCCATATGCCGTACACCAAGGTGGGCTCCGCCAAGGTATCCGACCACCGGGTGATGAGCCCGCTCAAGAACGACATGAAGGCGTGTCAGCAGTGCCACACCGAAACGCCTGAGTGGCTGCGCGAGCAGGTCATCGCGATCCAGGATCGTACCGTGTCGATGCTGAACCGCGCCGGTTACGCAACCGCAGCGGCCGCCAAGCTGATCGAGAAGGTGCATCAGTTGCAGGAGGCCGGCACCGAGGTCGACAAGACCCTCTACGAGGCGGCCAAGGACGCTTACATGGAAGCCTTCTTCCGCACCCTGTACATCGGCGGCGAGAACTCCACCGGTTTCCACAACCCCACCGAGGCAATGCGGATCTTGGGCGACTCCATCGCCTTTGCCGCCAAGGCGGACGGACTCCTTCGCCAGGCTCTCACCAAGGCCGGTCAGGATGTACCGATGACCGTCGACCTCGAGCTTGACAAGTACCTCAACGAGCGCGGCAAGAAGAAGCTCAACCGCCAGCCGGGCGTTGAGATCAAAGACCCCTTTGGTGTCCAGAGCAAACTGCAATAAACAACGCTCGCCTCACCAATGGGCAACCGCCTAACTACCTCCACCGGACCCGCCGATCATGGCGGGGGCGGGGCGTTTTTTTTTNNCCCCCCCCCCCGGCCCCGCCGATCATGGCGGGTCCGGTGCTTTTTTTTGTCGGCCCCACCGCAATATCCGCGCGGCGGTTTGCGGCCGGAGCAGCCACACAGGGGCTCATTAAAAATAATTACCGTGTAAAAACGGGATGATAAACCAGCAACAGCCGCCACGCCCGCATATATATAAGGTTGAGATGCGACACGAAATTTTTATTGCGCATTTCAAATATCGGTGGCAAATAGCGAACATCTCTACATCATGACCATCCGGCGAGGAGCAAAAACGATGGAACTCTTGTACCTTAACACCTCTGCGGATGCAGCCTACGAACTGCCCGTCGAGAGAAAATTCGTAGTGGAAGAACGCGAGCTGAATAAAGGCAAGGCGGTCTATACGCTTTACGGGCACGCCCGTGGCGACCTGATCACCAACTTTACCGGCACCGTCCTTTCCTACCGCACCCAGCACACCCTGCAGATCAATCCGACCATCCACCTGCTCGATCTCGATTTCGTCGGCTACCTGGCCCACTCATGCTCCCCCAACGTCTTCGTCGACATGCAGAGCCTTGAGGTCTGGGCGTTGCAGGACATCGCTCCCGGCGCGTCCCTGACCATGGACTACGCCGCCACCGAGGACATCCTGTTCAAACAGTTTCCCTGCCTCTGCGGTTCCCCCTCCTGCCGCCACTGGATCACCGGCCGCAAGGAGCAGATCTCCGAAGAGGGCCGACGCTTTCTGCAGGGCTTCACCAGGTGCTGACAGAAACGGTGACGGCGCCGTCACCACTCTGGTGGCAACGCCCTGATCTCGGCTTTGCCGCGGACGGCGCCTTAACCCTGGCCGGCCACTCGCTGGCGCGGCTGGCAGAGACCCACTCCACACCCGCCTTTTTTTACAGCGCCGACCGGATCCAGGCCAAGCTGCGCATGCTGCATCTGGCACTGAGCCAGGTCGGCCTGCCCTATCGCATCTTCTACGCGATGAAGGCCAACCGTTTCCTCCCGCTGCTCGGCCTGATCCGCGCCACCGGCACGGCAGGCATCGACGCCTGCTCGCCGCAGGAGATGGACCTGGCCCTGGCCTGCGGTTTCAGCGAATCCGATATCTCCTATACCGCCACCTCGGTTTCCAACCAGGACCTCGACATTCTCGCCCGCCATCCGGATGTCTTGATCAACTGCGACTCCCTGAGTACCATCCGCCGCCTTGGAGAACGTTGCCCCGGCCGCGCCATCGGCCTGCGGGTCAACCCCGGCAAGGGGGTCGGTTACGGCGGCAACCAGCTCTTGCAGTACAGCGGCAGCAAGACCACCAAGTTCGGCATCTACCGCGAACACATGGCCGAGGCCCTGGCCATGGCCGCCAAGTACGACCTGAAGGTCGTGTGCATCCATTTCCATGTCGGCATCGGCTATCTGCCGCCGCAGTTGCCGATGTGGGATGAGGTGGTGAGCGACTGCACCTGGTTTGTCGACCAGGCGCCAACGGTAAAGAGCGTCAATCTGGGCGGTGGCCTCGGCCTGCCCCACGTGGCCAGCGACCGCCCCCTGGATCTCGATCATTGGGCAGGGATCATCCGACGTCATTTCGGGTCGCGCGGGGTTACGGTATGCGTGGAGCCGGGTGATTTCATCGTCAAGGACAGCGGGGTGCTGGTCCTGCAGGTCAACAGCGTGGAGCGCAAGCAGCAGATCGATTTTATCGGCGTCAACGGCGGCTTCAACCTGGCGGTGGAGCCGTTCTTTTACAAGATGCCCTGCGAGCCGGCGCCGTGCCGGATTTCCGCGGCGGCAGAGGCCGCCTACGCGCCAGCCAACCTCAAGCCGGTCACCATCGCCGGCAACATCAACGAGGCCCTCGACATCTGGGCCGAACAGGTGTTGCTGCCGCCGCTCAAGGAAGGGGACTATCTCGCCTTTATCAACGCCGGCGGCTATGCCTCGGCGATGAGCTCCAACCACTGCATGCGCGGCCAGTTCTACGAGCGGTTGCTCTATCCGGCGGCGGCTGCGCCTCCGCATCCCTAATCAGACGATCTCGCCCCCGCCGATCACCTCGTCGTCGTCATAAAAAACCGCGAACTGCCCAGGGGTTACCGCCCGTTGCGGGGAGTCGAAACGGACCGCAAGCCCCCCAGCCGCCGGCTCAACGATGGCCGGGGCGCCGGCGTGCCGGTAGCGGATCCTCACCGTCAACCGGGCCGGCATCGGCGGAGGTTCGCCTCCAACCCAGGTAAGATCCCGCAGGCTCAAAACATCCCGCCACAGCTCCTCGTCCTTGCCGACCAGCACCCGGCCGCCGGCTGCATCGAGCCCCACCACATAGTAGGGGGTGGCGTCGGGGATGCCGAGGCCGCGCCGCTGGCCGATGGTGTAGCGATGGATGCCGCGATGACGGCCCACCACGGCCCCGTCCTTCCGCACAATCTCGCCACTCGCGGGCGTCGGCCCCTGCGCTTCCAGAAAATCCACCACCGTCGTCCCCTGCAAGAAGCAGACATCCTGACTCTCGCCGCCGTGCACCCCGGCGATACCGAAGCCCGCCGCCAGCTCCCGCACATATTCCTTGGTGAAGCCGCCCAGCGGGAAGAGCAGCGAAGCCAGTTGCGCCTGCCCCAATCGATGCAGAAAATAGGACTGGTCCTTTTTCGGATCAAGCCCCTGCAGCAGCCGCACCCGGCCGGCAACGCGTTCCAGGCGGGCGTAGTGGCCGGTGGCCAGCAGATCGGCCCCCAACACCCGCGCCGCCGCCAGCAAGCGGCCGAACTTGACATGGGGATTACATACCACACAGGGATTGGGGGTGCGGCCGGCCAGATAGGTGTCACGAAAGTAGGCAAGCACCCTGGCCCGAAACGCCTCTTCCACGTCTACAACATCAAGGTCAACGCCCAGGGTGGCGGCGACCTTGCGCACCCGCGCGATCTGGACGGCGAGATCGGGCTGGCCGAAGGCCATGAAGAGCCCGCGTACCGCGTACCCCTGTTGCCTGAGGATGGCGGCGACCACCGAACTGTCCACCCCGCCGCTCATGGCCACCGCCGCTGTTTTCGCCGCCGTTGTCAATGCGCACTACGCCCCTTGAGAATTTGCCGGTCAACATCCCTTGCAAAGATGCGATAAACACAATACTGTTACCGCCTCGGAAAATCGCAAGGGCAAGGATACCATGCACCCACAGGAAAACAAGCACCTAAAAACGCCGGAACTGCTCGCCCCGGCCGGCAACATGGAAAAACTGCGCGCCGCCATCCACTACGGGGCGGACGCGGTCTACCTGGGCGGCAAGCGGTTTAGCCTGCGCGCCAACGCCGGCAACTTCGCCGACGACGAGTTGCGCGCAGCGGTGGCCTATGCCCACGCCCATGGCGTCAGGGTCTTTGTGACGGTGAACATCTTCGCCCACCAGCGGGACCTTGCCGGGCTTGCAGGGTATCTTCTCTTCCTCGCCGACTGCCGAGCCGACGGGCTGATCATCTCCGATCCCGGCGTGCTCGCAATTGCCAGAGAAACCGTGCCGGGGATGCATATCCACCTCTCCACCCAGGCCAACGTCACCAACCAGGCCTCGGCCCGTTTCTGGCAGGAACAGGGGGTCAGCCGCTTGAACCTGGCCCGCGAGATGTCGCTTGCCGAGATCAGGGCGATCCGGGCCGCGGTATCCTGCAAGATCGAGCTCTTTGTCCACGGCGCGCTCTGCATCTCCTACTCTGGCCGCTGCATGCTGAGCCTCTACCTCACCGGCCGCGACGCCAACCAGGGCGACTGCGCCCATCCCTGCCGNNCCGGTGGAGGAAGACGACCACGGCACCTATATCTTTAACGCCAAGGATCTCTGCCTGCTCAACCGCCTGCCGGACCTCATCGCCGCCGGGGCGGACAGCCTGAAAATCGAAGGCCGGATGAAGAGCGTCTACTACGTGGGCGCCACCGTCCGCCTCTACCGGGCGGCGCTCGACCATCTCGCCGGCAACCATTGGCGGGGACCGCTGCCGGTCGGATTTGCCGAGGAACTGGAGAAGATCGGCACCCGCGGCCACAGTGAAAATTTCCTCGACGGCCCGCCGCAAGCCGATGACATGCTGTATGACGGCGTCACCGTCCGCCAGGAGTTCGCACCGGTGGGCATCGTCCGCGAGGCGGGGGAGGCCCCGCTCGTCGAAGCCAGAAACCCGATCCGCCCCGGCGACGCCATCGAATACCTCGATCACGGCCTGCGCAACCGCCCCTTCCGCATCGCGGCGCTGCACGACGCGGAGGGCAACGAGCTCGCCCAGGCCAATCCGAACCAACTCATCCGCCTCACCACCAACGCCACGGGGCTCTCCTTGAGCCAAAACGGCCTGCTCCGCAAACGGCTCCCCGCCACCCCATGAAGCGCGGCCCCTTGACCGCCGTCCGCACCGCGCTGCCCCTATGCCTGCGGCCACTGCCCGCCTACGACAATCCACCCGCCCGCGCCCTGGCCCCGTCCTGCCGGCACGAACCCCTGGCCGCCATTAATTTTCTCTCCAGCCCTCTGTGGTTCAGATTACTATTGTAAGGGAAATCAAACATTGTAATCTTAAACAACCCGGTGGTACGATTTACCGGTGGGCAGATCCCGGGGGCAACGGCGGTCGCGCCGCAATGCCTTTACCATGAGCGAGCCGGAGAGGGGGAACATGGAGGAACGACGGGGCAACAAACCGGACAGGCGACGCGGGAACCGTTCCATCGAGCTTAACTACAAATTTCTGCAGTCGGTAATCAACGGCGTTTCCGACCCGATCCTGGTGATCGGCTCGGATATGCGGGTCAAGCTGATCAACAGGGCGGCGCAAAACTTCCCGGCGCTCAAGGAGGCGGGGAAGACGGTTCCCGACAGTCATTGCTACCGGCTGCTGTTCGGCCTCGACAAGCCCTGCGGCCAAACCGGCAAGCACTGCCCGCTGATCGATGTGCTGGAGACGGGCCACGCGGTCACCGCCGAACATCAAATCGAACTTTCTCCCGGCAAATCCGATTACTTCGAAATCCTCGCCTCCCCCCTGCGCGGCGATGACGGCTCGCTTCTCGGCATCATCGAGGTGCTGCGCAACGTCACCGAACGCCACAAGGCCGCCGAGGCCCTCAAGAAAAGCCACGACGAACTGGAAATCCGCGTCAAGGAGCGAACCTCCGACATCCTCTCCTTCAACGAGGCGCTGCAGGAGGAGATCGTCGAACGACGGAAGGCCGAGGCAAGTCTCAGCCAGGCCATCGAGCAGGCCACCCAGGTGTATCGGGTGATCCCCAGCGCGATCTTCACCGTTGACCGGAAACAATGCATCACCAGCTGGAACAACAAGGCGGAAAAACTCACCGGCTACACCCCCGACGAGGTGATGGGCAAGCCCTGCAGCATCTTTTCCCTGCATCCCTGCCTGGACCGTTGCGGCATTTTCTCCACCAATGTCAAAACCCCGATCATCGGCAAGGAGTGCATTATCCGGACCAAGGACGGGCGGCACCGGATCATCTCGAAAAACGCCGACCTGCTCCGCGACGCCGAGGGACAGATCATCGGCGCGGTGGAAAGTTTTGAGGACGTCACCGACAAGAAAGAGTTCGAAAACCAGTTGCGCACCGAGCGGGACAAGTTCCACGCCATGCTCTCGGCCCTGGACCAGGGCCTGCACATCCTGAACCGCGATTACGAAATCGTCTTTCAAAACGAGAACCTGCGCAAGACCTTCGGCGACCGACTCGGCGACAAATGCCACAAGGTTTACAAAAACCGCGAAGAACCGTGCGACAACTGCCAGATGCGCGATGCCCTGGAGTCGGGCGAAATCCGCCGCGGCGAGTTGATCATGGATGACGGCCGCTGGTACCAGCAGAGCTATGTTCCCTTTGAAGACGTTGACAACGAAACCAAGGTCCTGATCCTCCTCCGCGACATCACCGAGGAAAAGGCGCATCAGGCCGAAACCCTGCGCGCCGGCCAGCTCGCCTCCATCGGCGAACTGGCCGCCGGCGTGGCCCATGAAATCAACAACCCGATCAACGGC
>DHYT01000196.1:312-24541 GCA_002415465.1 Desulfobulbaceae bacterium UBA5123 | reverse complement strand
CATCACCCCGGCCCTGATCACCGGCGCCATCGCCGAACGGATGAAGTTTACCGCCTTCCTCCTCTTCGCCGTTCTCTGGTCCATCCTGGTCTACCTGCCGGTCTGCCACTGGGTATGGGGCGGCGGCTGGCTCGGCGCCCGCGGCGCGCTTGATTTCGCAGGCGGCACCGTTATCCACATCAACTCCGGCGCCGCGGCGCTTGTCGCCACCCTGATGCTGGGCAAACGCAAGGGCTGGGGCAAGGAATCCTTCCATCCGCACAACCTGCCGATGACCATCCTCGGCACCGGCATTCTCTGGTTCGGGTGGTTCGGATTCAACGCCGGCAGCGCGCTCTCCGCCGGCGCCATCGCCACCCTGGCCTTTTTCACGACCCAGGTGGCGGCGGGCGCGGCGGCCCTTTCATGGACTTTGGCCGAGACAATGCTGCAGGGAAAACCGACCACCTTGGGCGCTGCCTCCGGCGCGGTGGCCGGTCTCGTCGCCATCACCCCGGCAGCCGGGTTTGTCAGCCCGGTCTCGGCCATTCTTATCGGCCTGGTGGCGGGGGCCCTCTGCTACCTGGCGGTGGTTGCCAAAAGCCGCCTCGGCTACGACGACGCCCTGGACGTGGTCGGCGTCCACGGCATCGGGGGCCTCTGGGGCGCACTGGCAACCGGCCTGTTCGCCTCAACCGCCGTCAACCCCGCCGGCGCCGACGGCCTCTTTTTCGGCAACCCGGCCCTGCTTTTCGTCCAGGCCGAAGGCGCCCTGGCCACCATCGCCTACTCCCTTGTCATGACCTTCTTCATCCTCAAGGGGATCGACCTGGTCGTCGGCCTGCGGGTCAGCGCCGAGGAAGAGCAGCAAGGACTCGACCTCAGCCAGCACAGTGAAATCGGCTACACGTACTAAATGTTTTGCCGCCACCCCATAAGGAGTCTGTCATGAAGAAAATCGAAGCGATCATCAAACCGTTCAAACTGGACGACGTCAAGGAAGCGTTAAACGAGATGGGGATCAAGGGGATGACCATCTCCGAGGTCAAGGGCTACGGACGCCAGAAGGGCCACAAGGAGATCTACCGGGGGGCCGAATACGTGGTTGATTTCATCCCTAAGATCAAACTTGAGATCATTGTCGAGTCGGAGATGCTCGATCAGGTGGTCGAATGCATCCGGCAGGCCGCCAACACCGGCAAGATCGGCGACGGNNGGCGACGGCAAGATCTTCGTGCTGCCGGTGGAGGATGTTGTGCGGGTCAGGACCGGCGAAAAAGGCGTCGAGGCCATCTAGATGGAACAGGGTGAACTGCGCGCCAGGCGGAACGCCCTTGAGTCCTTTTGGCGACAAGGGCTCAAGGGGCGAAAACTCCTCCAGCAGCACACCCAGCTCATTGACGCCTACATCAGGCATTATTATGAAAAGTGCCCGGCGGCGTCGCGCTCCCGCCTGGCCCTGGTCGCCTTGGGCGGCTACGGCCGGTGCGAGCAATTCCCGTTTTCCGATGTGGACATCTTGCTGCTCCACGAGCCGGAGGCGACGGAAGAACTGGCCGTCGTCACCGAAACCATTTTTTATCCGCTGTGGGATGCGGGGCTCGAGGTCGGGCATGGTGTTCGCACCGTCGACGGCTGTCTCGCCGACGCGGACAAGGACTTCTTCTTCCAGGTCGCCCTGCTCGACGCCCGGTTCCTTTGCGGCGAGGAGCGATTGTTCGTGGAGCTTGAAGATCGCTACCGGCACGGGTTTGTCGAAGGGCAACGCCGCGCCTTCCTGGAAAACATGACAACCAGTCGTCAACAGCGACAGCAACGTTTCGGCATGCACAGCTATCTACTCGAACCGCACATCAAGGAAAGCCGGGGCGGCCTCCGCGATATCCACGCCATGCTGTGGACCGCCAAGGCCCTCTTCGGCTTCTCGAGCCTCGAGGACTTGCGGGAAGCAGGCTTGCTCACCGAACAGGAACGGCAGGATTTCACCAATGCCTGGGACCATCTGGTAAGAATCCGCAACCGGTTGCACTACCTCAGCGGACGCAAAAACGATCAACTCTACTTCGAATATCAGGAAGAGATGGCAAACGACCTGCAGTTTCGCAACAACAAGGATTTGCTCGGGGTGGAGCAATTCATGCGCGATCTGTACGGACACCTGCAGAAGGTCGCCGTCGCCTCCGACCTTTTCTTCGAGCACGTCGCGGAATCGCTGGCCCATGCCGGCAGCCCCGCCATCGCGGAGGCGAACATCGCCGCCCACGGCATCGCCATCCGCCACGGCCATATCCATCTTGACCTTGACGACGCGGCGCTGCTGCGGAGCAGACCCTATCTGCTCATGCAACTCTTCGCCCAGGCGGCGAAAAACGGCTTGCCCATTCACTATCGAACCAAGAAAATGGTCACCGCCAACCTGCACCTGATCGACGACCGGGCGCGCGTTTCCAAACGGATGCGCAAGGCCTTTTTCACCGCCCTCACCCAAACCGACGATCCGCTGCCGGTCCTCACCACCATGCTGGAAACAGGGCTGCTCACCGCCTATCTCCCTGAACTGGCCAACGTTGCCTCCCTCGCCCAGCATGACGTGTATCACATCTACACCGTGGACCGTCACCTCCTGCAAACCGTCGTGGAAACGGCGCGCCTGCGGCAAACCGAATCCGCAACCTTCCAGGCCGTCTCCTCGCCAAACGTTCTTTTTTTGGCCGCCCTGCTGCACGATATCGGCAAGGGTCAGGGCGGCGACCACTCCGAACTCGGCGCCGAGCAGGCGGTGCAGATCGGCAAACGCATGGGCTTGACCGACGGCGAGGTTGCCGACCTTGGCTTTCTGATCAGAAACCATCTCTTCCTCACCGATACCGCCCTCCGGCGCGACCTTGAAGACGAATCGTTCATCATCCGCTGCGCCCGCCGGATCGAGGATCAGAACCGCCTCGACATGCTCCACCTCCTCTCCATCGCCGATGCGCGGGCCACCGGCCCCACCGCCTGGAACGACTGGAAGGCGTCCCTGCTCCTGGAGCTCTACCAGCGTATCACCAACCTCCTCGGTCGCGCCGACCTCGCCGCCGCGCCGGACCAGCATCTCGGCGTCGACTGGATGCGCTCGCGGATCGCCACGCTGCTTGCGCCGTCACATCCCAAGTCGATCAACGAGATCCTCAACCGGCTGCCGGGCAAATATCTGCTCAGCTTCAGCCCCGAGGAGGTCGTGGAACACCTGGCCATGCACCGCCGCCTCCATGACGAGAAAGCCCTGCTCGAGGCCTCATGCCAAGGCGAGGTGTGGACCATCCGGATCATGGCCAAGGATCGCCCCGGCCTGCTGGCCAAGATATGCGGCATCCTGGCGCTCCACAACCTGACCGTGATGGCGGCCCAGATCTGGACCTGGCCCGACAACACCGCCGTTGACGTCATCAAGGTCCGCCCCCGGCAGGATGATCCCGATCACGACCGGGTCCTGGCGATCCTTGCCGACGATCTCAACCTCGCCCTGGCCAACCGTCTGGCCCTGGCCCATCGCCTGGTCGAGAAACGGCCGGTGACGCCGCCGCGCCACCAGCGGATGGGCGTGCGCCCCAAGCCGAGGGTCCAGCTCGACAACACCACCTCCGACCGCTACACGGTCATCGAGGTGTTCGCCGACGACCATCCGGGGCTCCTCTATGACATCACCCGCTGCATGGCCGAGCTTGACATCAATATCCATCAGGCGAAAATCGCCACCGAAAAAGAAAGATTGGTTGATGTTTTTTACGTTCTTGACAGCGAGGGGAATAAGATCAAAGATGCGCTTTTTCATAAGGAGATTTGCAGAGCGCTGCTCCACGTCGCCGGCAACAACCGGTGACAACGACACAAACGACAACGGACACCCCAGAGCCCCGCGCCATGCCGGCCGGATCTGACAACAATCCACTCCCTTTTGCTTGATGGCGCGGGGCGTGGCTAACAGACACCACAGGAAAAAATTTCAAGGAGGCAGAACAACATGTGCAAGCAATGTAACTGTGACGAAGGCAAAGCAATCGTTGCCATCCCGCAAATGTTCGGCGGCAACGTCTTCAACACCAAGGTGATGCGGGAACGGCTGCCCAAGGACACCTACAAGGCGCTCAAGAAAACCATCGACACCGGCTCTTCGCTGCAGCCGGCCGTCGCGGCGGTGGTCGCCAACGCCATGAAGGATTGGGCCATCGAGAAGGGGGCAACCCATTACACCCACTGGTTCCAGCCGCTGACCGGCCTGACCGCCGAGAAGCACGACTCGTTCTTCGCGCCGGTGGGCGACGGGACCGCGATCGCC
Organism: Desulfobulbaceae bacterium UBA5123; assembly: GCA_002415465.1. GTDB lineage: Bacteria > Desulfobacterota > Desulfobulbia > Desulfobulbales > UBA5123 > UBA5123. The sequence continues at coordinate 20,244 of DHYT01000196.1, read as the reverse complement.
GAGTTCTCCGGCAAGGAGCTGATCCAGGGCGAGCCCGACGCCTCCTCCTTCCCCAGCGGCGGTCTGCGGGTCACCTTCGAGGCCCGCGGCTACACCGCCTGGGACTGCACCTCCCCTGCCTTCCTGAAGGAAGACGCAGCCGGCGACGTCACCCTCTGCATCCCCACCGCCTTCTGCTCCTACCGCGGCGAGGCGCTGGACAAGAAAACACCGCTCCTCCGCTCCATGAACGCCGTTTCCAAACAGGCGATGCGCGTCTTGAAGGCGATGGGCAACACCACCTCCACCCGGGTTATCGCCAATGTCGGCGCCGAGCAGGAATACTTTCTGGTCGACAAGGAATACTTCCAGAAACGCCTGGACATGATGAGCTGCGGCCGCTCCCTGTTTGGCGCTCCGGCCCCCAAGGGCCAGGAACTCGACGACCAATACTTCGGCGCCATCAAGGACCGGGTTTCCGCCTACATGAAGGAATTGGACATCGAACTGTGGAAAATGGGCATCACCTCCAAGACCAAGCACAACGAGGTTGCTCCCGGCCAGTTTGAAATGGCGCCGGTATTCTCCACCACCAACATCGCCGCCGACCAGAACCAGCTCGCCATGGAAACCATGCAGAAGGTGGCTCTCCGTCAGGGCATGGTCTGCGTGCTGCATGAAAAACCCTATGCCGGCGTCAACGGCTCCGGCAAGCACAACAACTGGTCGCTGGGCACCGACGACGGCATCAACCTGCTTGATCCGGGCCAAACCCCGGAGGACAATGCCCAGTTCCTGGTCTTCCTCTGCGCCATGATCAAGGCGGTGGACACCCACGCCGACATCATGCGCGGCACCTGCGCCAGCGCCGCCAACGACCATCGCCTCGGCGCCAACGAGGCCCCGCCGGCGATCATCTCCATCTTCCTGGGCAAGGAGCTCTCCGACGTGCTGGAGAACCTTGCCGCCGGCAAGAAGATCTGCAAGAAAGACGTCTGTGAACTCCTCCGGATCGGCGTCGATTCGCTGCCCGATCTGCCCAAGGACAACACCGACCGGAACCGGACCTCGCCCTTTGCCTTCACCGGCAACCGCTTCGAGTTCCGGATGTGCGGCTCATCCCAGTCCATCTCCGGCCCCAACGTGGCGCTGAACACCATCGCCGCCGAGGCCCTGGACGAGATCGCCGCCCGGCTTGAGAAGGCCAAGGACGTCAACAAGGAAATCCTCGCCATCGTCAAGGATACCGTCAAGAACCACAACCGGATCGTTTTCAACGGCAACAACTACTCCGAGGACTGGGTCAAGGAGGCCAAGAAGCGCGGCCTGCCCAACCTCCGTTCCACCCCGGAAGCGCTCAAGTCTTTTGTGACCCCGAAGGCGATCAAGCTGTTCGGCACCTACAACGTCCTCACCAAGGAGGAACTGGAATCCCGCTTCGAAATCTACACCGAGCAGTATGCGCAAAACCGCAACATCGAGGCGCAGGCGATGATCCAGATGACCAAACGCCAGTACCTCCCGACCGCTATCCGTTTCATGACCGAACTGGGCAATGCCGTCAACGCCGCCGGCAAGTACGGTTCGGTCCAGAAAGATCTTCTCGCCAAGGTCGGCAAGCTCGCCGACTCCGCCGCCAAGAAGCTCGAAAAGCTGGAAGCCGAGGTCGCCAAGGCGCAAAGCACCGACAAGGCAGACAAGAAAGCCGTCGCCTTTCTCGACAAGGTCCTGTCCGCCTGTGAAAGCCTGCGCGCCGACATCGACGCCCTTGAGCAGATCACCCCGGCCGATCTCTGGCCGGTGCCGACCTACAATGAACTGATGTTCAAACTGTAATATCTCAACCTCGCAGAACCACGCACCAAAGGAGGCAGCCCGTTACGGGCTGCCTCCTTTTTTTGTCTTCCCTCCGCAACCAAAAGCGCGCACTGGACAACCAGGCGGCCATTTACTAGAATAAAGCCTACAATCAACGACAGGGATACAGACACCCACATGGCACCCCAGCGGCAAAAAAGTTTCGGCAACCTCTTCCGCATCAGCATCTTCAGCATTCTGGCCCTGCTTTCGCTCACCATGGGCCTGTTCTGGCTCTACCACGAATACGACAGCCATCTCACCTCCCTCGCCAAGATGCGCGAGGACAATATCACCTCCCGCAAGCAGGAGGTGAAGCAGCAGGTCAACATCCATATCGACGACATGCGGTTCCAGATTGCCACGGTCGAATCCCGCCTGCGTGACGACCTGCGCCTCCACACCGAAAACGGCTGGGCCGTTGCCGACAACATCTACCGCGCCAACAAAGGCACCTTGCGTGACGACCAGATCAAGCAACTGATCATCGAGGCCCTGATGCCGCTGCGCTATTTCAAAGGCCGCGGCTATTACTGGATCCTCGACACCGATTACAGACTGGTTGCCCACCCTTTCCGCCCAGACTTCATCGGCAAAAGCGAGGCGGACACCGTTGACCGGCAGGGACAAAAATTCATCCGCGACTTCATCCGCGTGGCCCAGGAAAACGAGGGGGGAGGCTTTGTCTCCTATTATTGGAACAAGCCCGACGTCAGCGATCGCCTGCACATCGAACAGGGGGAGAAGAAGATCGCCTTCCTCAAGCTGTTCAAGCCTTACGGCTGGGTAATCGGCACCGGCGAATACGTCCGCGACGTGGAGAAAGAACTGCAGGAACAGTTTCTGGCCCGCCTCAACGCCATTCACTACGGAACCAAGGGCTACATCTTCACCCACACCTACGACGGACTCTGCCTCTCCCATGTCAACAAGAGCAATGTCGGCGTCAACCGCTGGGACTACCAAGACGCCAGCGGCATGAAGGTGGTCCAGGAAACCATCCGCACCGGCCAGCAACCGGGCGGCGGCTTTATCGAGTATATCGCCTCGATCGACCCCAAAACCAGCCAGCCGGCCAGAAAAATAAGCTACGTCAATGCCTTTCCCGAATGGCAATGGGTGCTCGGCGCCGGAGTCTATCTCGACGACATCGACGCGGCCATGGCGGCGCTCCGGCAGGATATGCTCCACGAGCTTTACCACCGGGCCACAATCACGGTGGTCCTGATCCTCCTGTCCCTCGCCCTCTGCTACAAGATCAGCCTGGTGCTCAGCAAGCGGCTCTCCCGCGAACTGGAACTCTTTTCAGATTTTTTCAAGCAGACCGCCGTAAACCCCGAACACATGGACGCCGACAGCATGTCCATCACCGAATTCGCCGCCCTGGCGCGCTCCGCCAATCAGATGATCGTCGAGCGGCAGAAAATCCACGCCGACCTGCAACAGGCCAAGGAGGTGTGGGAAAAATCATTCAACGCGATCAGCGACCTGGTCACCATCCAGGACAAGGATGGACACATCATCCGCGCCAACAGCGCCGCCTGCAACCTCCTGGGCTTGAAACCAGCCGAGATCAAGGGCAAACAATGCCACGAGGTCTTCCAGCACAACCCCGCCCGCTGCCCCAACTGCCCTGGACAAAAAACCGCGCGCGACTGCCATACCCACACCTCGACGGTCCCCTTCCCGGCCATCCAAAAGACCTTTCAGATTTCCACCGCCCCCACCTTCGACGACCAGGGCCAACTCGAATACATCGTCCATGTCGCCAAGGATATCTCCGAACAAAAGCGGCTTGAGGAAGAACTGATCCAGTCGCGGAAGATGGAGGCCATCGGCACCCTNNGCCCACGATTTCAACAACATCCTTACCTCACTGCTGGGCTATGCCGATCTCGCCCAGGAGGAGGTTCAGAACAACGGCAGGCCGCTCCACTACATCGAGCAGGTAATCACCGCCGGCAACCGGGCCGGCAACCTGGTCAAGCAGATCCTTGCCTTCAGCCGCAAATCCGAACATCTAATGGCGCATATCAGCCCGGAACGCACCGTGCGGGAAGCGCTCCAACTGTTGCGCGCCTCCATCCCGACCACGGTCAAAATGCAAGAGGAGATCACCAACATCGACGCCGCCATCCTCGCCGACCCCACCAAGATCCACCAGGTGGTTGTCAATCTCTGCACCAACGCGCTGCATTCCATGGAAAACCAGCAAGGCACCCTGACCATCCGCCTTGCCCGCACCGAGTTGGCCGCGCGGGATATCCCTGACCAGGCCGAGATTCAGCCCGGCCCCTGCATGGGGCTTTCCATCTCGGACACCGGACATGGCATCGCGCCTGGCATCATCGACCATATCTTCGATCCTTATTTCACCACCAAGGAGGTCGGCAAGGGCATCGGCATGGGCCTTGCCGTGGTTCACGGCATCGTCAAGGAACATGGCGGCCTCATCACCGTCGAGAGCGCCCTCGGCCGCGGCACCACCTTCCACGTCTACCTGCCCCTCTCCGCCGTCAAGGCCGCGCCGGAACCCGCCGCCGCCTCCCAGCCGCTGCCAACCGGCAACGAGCGGGTCTTGATCATCGATGACGAGGAGGCCATCATCATGATGCTGAAGGGTGGCCTGGAGCGGTTCGGTTACCAAATCACCGCCAAAACGAGCAGCACCGAGGCGCTGACGGCGATCACCGCCGACCCCGACCAGTTCGATCTCGTCATTACCGACCAGACCATGCCCGACCTCTCCGGGATGGACCTGGCCCGCGAGGTTCTCGCATTGCGGCCGTCACTGCCGGTTATTCTCTACACCGGCTACAGCGACCTGGCCTCTGACATTCTGGCAAAACAGAGCGGAATCAGGGAATTCTTACTGAAACCCATCGACAGCCGAACCATGGCGGGGCATATCCGCAGGATTCTTGACGGGAACAAGCCTGCGGCGACCGCCGGCGCGGGCCATCAACACTGAGGAGGAAGGAGCCCCCGAAGAGGGGGAAGGAGGCAGGGACAGGCTCGGGCTAGCGGCAGACCTCGCAATCTTCGCCCTTTTCATGGAGCAGGATGCGGTCGAGCACGGCAAAGAGGTTTTCCGGGATGATCGGCTTCGACAGATAGTCATCCATGCCGGCGGCGAGACACCGCTCGCGGTCATCCTTCATGGCATGAGCGGTCATGGCGACAATGGGGGTGCGCCGGCCGCCGCTCTCCTTTTCCCGCTCCCGGATGATGGCGGTGGCCTCAAGGCCGTCCATCTCCGGCATCTGCACATCCATCAGGATCAAATCAAACTTGATATCCTCCATGGCCGCCAGCACCTCCCGGCCATTCTCCGCCAGGGTGACCCGCCACCCTTCCTTCTCGAGCAGGATGACGGCCAGGGTCTGGTTGATGTGCTCGTCCTCGGCCAGGAGGATATGCTTGCTGCTGCGGCGCTCCCTCGGCATGTAACGGACCACCGTTTCCGGGGTGCATTCACCGGGCGCGATGTTGCCGACCGCCTCCTGGATCGACCGCAGAAGATCGGACTGACTCACCGGCTTCATCAGATACCCGCTGATCAACTCATTATCCGAGCCGGCGGCGGCCTCCTTCTGAAAGACCGGCGGCGTCAGGATGATGATATGCGGCGACGCCGCGCCGCAGAATGCATGGATATCCCGCGCCAGGGCAAAGGCTTCGGTATCCGGCAGGTGCAGATCCGCGAACACGATATCGAACGCATCCCGCCCCATGGCCTCCAAGGCGGCGACGCCCCCCCTGACCGTTTCCACCCGCCCCAGCCAGCCGGCGAGCATCTCCGCCAGGATATGCCGGCAGGTGTCGTTCTCGACCACCACCAGGGCGGACAATTCGAGGAATTTCTCCACCGACAATGCGGCCAGTTTTTTCGCCGCCGCCGGCTGCTGCTTGAAACAGGCGGTGAAGTGAAAGGTCGCCCCCACGCCGGGCGTGCTTTCCACCCAGATATCGCCGCCCATCAACCGGACAAGCTGCGAGGAAATAGTCAACCCGAGCCCGGTGCCGCCATACTTCCGGGCCATGGAGGCGTCGGCCTGGGAAAACGACTCAAAGATCAACTGCCGTTTCTCCTCGGGAATGCCAACGCCGGTGTCGCGAACCGAAAAGTGCAGCTTCACGCTCCCGTCCACGCCCTTCTCCGCCACCTCGACCCTGGCGACGACCTCGCCATGATGGGTAAACTTCAGGGAATTGCCGACGAGATTGACGAAAATCTGCCGCAGCCGCCCGGAGTCGCCGAGCAGTCCGTCAGGCACGTCATCCATGACATGATAGATCAACTCAAGCCCCTTCTCGCTGGCCTTGATCGCCAGTATCCGCAAGGCGTCGTCAAGCATGTCGCGCAAGCTGAAAGGGGTAACGTCGAGATCCAGCTTGCCAGCCTCGATCTTGGAGAAATCGAGGATATCGTTGATGATATCGAGGAGCCGCACCGAGGCGTTCTTGACCATTTGCAGGTAGGTCTTCGCCTCGCCGGGCAGATCGAGACTCAAGATCAAATCCGTGTAGCCGATGATACCGTTCATCGGCGTCCTGATCTCATGGCTCATGTTGGCGAGGAACTCACTCTTGGCCCTACTGGCAACCGCCGCCGCATCCTCGGCGCGCTTGCGGACGACGATCTCGTCCTGCAACTCCTTGTTGGCGCGCGCCAAGGCCGCCGTTCGTTCCTCGACCCGCTTTTCCAACTGGCCGTGCGCCCTCTGGAGGGCCTCCTCGCCGCGCCTCCGTTCGGTGATGTCCCTGGCTATTCCGACCACCACCCTGCCGCTCTCCATGTGCAGGGTGGCGAATGACAACTCGAGGGGGAATTTCTCGCCGGTTTTTTTAAAGGCATCGATCTCGATGGTTCGCCCCTCGCCATGGTCGCGCAGAGCCGGCTCCACGCCGCCATCGAGCCACTGCAGGTAGAAACCGCCATACCCGTCTTCACCGAGCAGATGCCGCAACTCCACCCCGCGCATCCCTTTTTCGCCATAGCCGAAGATCTCGGCGGCGGCCGGATTGAAGAAGGTGATCCGCCCCTTGCCGTCGATCATCAGAATCGCATCACGGGCGGTATTGGTGATGGTGCGATACTTTTCCTCGCTGAGGTGCAAAGCCGCCTCCGCCCGCCGCCGTTCTTCAATATCGTTGAGCAGCCGGGCGACCATGGCATTGAAGGCGCCGCCCAGGGAGCCTATCTCGTCGGGGCCCACCACCTCGGCCTTGCAGTCAAGATTCCCGGCGCTGATCGCCTGGGCGTTGGCGGCGAGGGATTCGATGGGACGAACAATCCGCCGCACCGCCGAGAAGCCGAGCCCGATACTGCCCAAGAGGGCAAGAACAAGAAAGATCGCCAGGGTCGTGAACGCCTGGTAGGAAAGCGCCATCGCCTCGTTGAACGGCATCTCGGCAACCACGTAAAATTTCTGATCGCCCAGCAGAAACTCCGCGCAGGACCGCACCACCTTCCGCCCCTCGACATCGAGCTGCACGCCTTCACAGGTCCCCAGATCAAAGATGGTGCTCCGGAAGATGACCGACGGGTTCGGATGCGCGACGATGAGGCCGCTGGCATCGGTGATGATAACGATGCCATGCGTGCCAAAGGGATGGTTGGCGATCTCCTGCCATATCTTGTGCAAGCGGAGGCGGGCGACCACCACCCCGCTGACCGCCAGCGTACGGATATCGAGAATGGGCAAGGAAAGGGTGGCATAGGGCTCGGCGGTGATCAGATCCAGCATGACAGGGCTATAATATACCCGGCCGGTGGTCGCCGGCACGATAAACTCCTCCTCGTGGCACCTCTCGCCGAGTTCGCTGGCCGCGAAATTTTTAACCCGCGAAACCCGGGCCTTTTCCAGCCCTTTCGCATCGAGGAGGGTCAACTCATCGACATAATCCCGATGCATCGCATCGTCAAAGGAACGGATCTGGGAAAGGAGGCGAAACTGTTTTTCCTGCCCGAGCTCCATGAGGTCCGCCGTGTTGGCCGCCAACCGCAAGCGCATTTCCACCTCGTGGGCGCCGGCCCGTATCTCATTGATGGAGTGCTGCAGAACCTCATGCTGCAGGGCGGCGATCTGCCCCCTCTGGGTGGAGAAAATGAGCCACGACAACACCAGCCCCAGCAACAGCAACGGGCCGGTGGTGAGAGCGACGAAGGTGATACTCAACCGTTGTCGGATGCTGTCGCGTTTCAACATTAAACCCATAACCGGCCGGCAATCACGGCGTTAACGGATGGATTGGGCTTGCCACGGCCCATGCCGCAAAAAAATCAAGGCATACCCCCGACAGCGCAAGCCCTGCCCCGCAGGGCCACTCTCACGTTGCCAGACGCAACCGCTCAATATCTTCATGAAAAACAAGTAGTTCAATCCACAAGAGAACAAATCAGCTTGCACTCTCGGCCCTGCTCGGGTAAGGAAACCCCGTACCTCCCCAGAAAAACTAAATAAATATTACAATCATTTCCATTACCAAATCAAATGACGCGCAGAAAAAAAGGCGTACATCTCCCCGCCGAGTTGACCATCCTCACGCGACTCAGCCAGGAATACGGTCACGCGGAACCGGCCATCGCCCAGGCCGCCCCTGACCGGTTCAAGCAGCCCGTCGCCGAGGAACAATGGCGCCGCCTTACCCGAGAACTGCGGGAAAACTTCGCGGCGCCGGACCGCAAGCGGATGCAACTTCTCGCCACAGGCATTCGCGAGGGCCTCCTCTGGTGCGACGAAACGATGGACCGTTACTGCCGCCTCACCTGCCCTGGTTGCCGGGATTTCTGCTGCGACGCCGACGGCATCTACTTCGATCTTGCCGATCTCATCTATCTTCTCGTCCTGGAGAGCGACCTCCCGGCCGGGCAGACCCGCCCCCGCCGCGGCGACCCCTGCCGCTATCTCGCCAGGGAGGGCTGCATCCTGCCGCGGATGTGCCGCCCCTTTATCTGCACCTGGTATCTCTGTGAACCCCAGATGGCCCTGCTGGCGGCCGAACCCATCCCCTTCCAAAAAAAACTCACCGCCGTCCTGCAACTGGTGCGCCGCTGCCGCCAGCAACTGCTCGCCCTCCACGAAGGGCAAGCCGCCGCCAACCGCTAGGCGTCGACGCCTTCCGGCCCCAACGGCCGCAAGACGATGAGAAGCTGCGGCAAGAGGAGGAGGTCGGCCAGCAGCGCCACCACCATCGCAAAGCCGGTGAAGAGGCCGAAATAGATGGTGGGGAGGAAGTTGGACAGCACCAGAATCGAAAAACCGCTGGTAATGGTGATGGAGGTATAATACATCGCCCGGCCGATGCTGCCGTGACAGCGGCGCATGGTGGCCCGATAGTCGCGGTCGCGGCGAAACTCCCGCTGGAACCGGTGGACGTAATGGATGGTGTCGTCGACGGCGATGCCGATGCTGATCGAGGCGATGGTGATGGTCATCATGTCGAGGGGGATGCCGAGCCAGCCCAGGGCGCCCAGCACCACCGCCACCGGCACGATGTTGGGGATGGTGGCGATCAACGCCAGATAGAACGAACGGAACAACACCACGAACATCGCCAGGATGCCGAGAAAGACCATGCCGATGGTCAGGATCTGCGACCGGAAGAGGCTCTGCAGCATGTTGTTGTAGAGGACAAACATGTTGGTGAAATGGATCTGCGTCGCCTCAAACCCCATCTCATCCACCAGAAACGAACGGATCTTGCCCAGCAGCGCCAGCCGCTCCATGCTCTTCTCGGATTCCACCACCCGCATCGCGAACCGCGCCTGGGGAATATCCTCGGCCACATAGGGCTTAATCAGCAGGTCGTCGATCTCCGGCGGGCATTTCTTGTAGAGCAAGGACAACTCGTAGTTCTCAAGCGGCACCTCGTCGTTGAGGCGGGTGGCGATCTTCAGCGCGGTGGCGACGGAGAGCACCTCGCCGGTTTCCGGCAGGGTGTCGAGAAAATCATGGATCCGCTCGACCTGCTCCATGGTATACACATCCGCCGCCCAGGACACCGGCTCGGCCTCCTGCCCGAGGAAAAGATCATCCTCGAGCAGATCCAGCAGTTCGTCGTCCGCCTCGTCGGCGGCGGTGGCCGGCTTCTGCTTGAAATCGACGATCAGGTCCAGGGGGGTGGTGCCGCCCAGTTGCCGGTCGATCAGGCTCATCCCCTGAAATATCTCGGTGCTCTTCCGAAAATAATCGATAAAGCGATTCTCCACCTTCAATCGGCCGATCCCCACCCCGCTCACCACCATCAGGACAAGGCAGAAGATAAGGATCTTCGCGCCATGCCGTTCGGTGAAGCGGGCGAAGAGCATGGTCAAGGGCTCGGAGGCATCGGCGCTTTCGACCGGCCCGCCCCTCTTGCCGAGCAGCAGCACCGTGGCCGGAAACAGCAGAAAGGCGAGGAGAAAGGAAACCAGCAGGCCGATGGTCATCATCTTGCCGAAATCCATCACCGGGCGGATTTCGCTGACAAGGAGAGAGGTGAAGGCGACAATGGTGGTCAGGGTGGTATAGAGACACGGCAGGACGATGGTGCGAACCGTTTCCAGGACAAGGGCGCGCTGGTCAGCCTCCGGCGAGGCGGCCTGCAACTCGAGATAGCGGACGATAAGGTGGATGGTGAGCGACATGGTGAGGATGATCATCAGCGAGATGAAGTTCGATGAGATCACCGTCACCCGCCAGTCGACCAGGCCCAGGTAGCCGAGCATGGTCACCACCGCCGCCGCGCAGCAGAAGAGCGAGAGCATCACCCAGCGCAACCGCCGGAAAATGATGGTCAGGGTCACGATCAGGAAGAGGAGCACCCCGCCGCCGAAGACAACCAGGTCGCCCTTGATGAAACTGATCATGTCGGCGACGATCATCGGCACCCCGCCGAGAAAGATCTGCGCCGATCCTTGATGGCGGTCGCGAATGGCGCGTACCGCCGCCACCAGCCGGTTCTCCTGTTCGGTGACCACGGCGAGATGCTGCCGATAGCGCCGCGAAACGTCCGCCAGTTCCAGCGCCTCGGCGCCGGTAAGCTGGTTGCCGTATTTTTTCTCCCGCAACTCGTACCGGCGCTTCAACAGCGCCCGATAGGTCTGATCCGCCGGCAAGGTGAGCAGAAGGGTGGTGGTTTTGCCGTCCTTGCTGAGCAGCCGCCCCCGATAGAGCGGGTTTTCCCGCATCTCCGTCTGCGCCGCCTGGATATCGGCGCCGGGCGACTCGAGCGTCTCGACCTTGTCGGCATCGGCCAGGTCGCCGAGCGAGAGGCCCGAGGTCAGCAGCAGCGGCACATCGAGGATGGTAAGCACCGACTGCACCCCGGCCAGTTGCCGCAGTTCATCGCGCAACCCCTTGATCTCGGCCAACGCCCCGGCCGAAAAGACATCGCTGCGGGGGGTATAGGTCAGCACCAGGACGTCGCTGGCGCCATAACGGTCGACGGTGGCGCGGTGATACCGCAGATCGGCGTCGTTCTCCAGCACCAGCGAATCCCCGGAGGCGTCCAGCTTGAATTTGGGGACCTGGGCGGCGAAGAAGCCGACCACCGCCAGGACCGCCAGGATCGTCAGCAGCGGCCGTTCAAGAACCAGCTTGTCATAGATGCGCAGCAGGGAGGTTCGCATGCTTGTTGTTTCCCGAATGTTCGACATGTCAAAAAATGTTCCGGATCAGGATGTTACCATAGCCGACGCGCGCAAGAAACAAAAGATGGCGGGCGGAAAACCTACCGCCGCCGGGCATCGGCAACGAAATAGGCGACAATGGCGACGGCGATCATGGTCATACCCGCAAGCATGGCCGGATTCGGCGATTCGCCCGGCAGCAGCGCCCAGCTCAAGGCCGCGCCGCAGACCGGGATGATGAACTTCCAGAGATTGAGCCGCGACACCGAAACCACCGGGTCCTTCAAGAGCACGAACCAGAGCGAAAAGGCCGCCGCCGACAACACCGCCAGCCAGAGGAGCGCCCCATAATACGCCAATGGCTGCGCAATGCGCGGCACCCCCTCCAGCGGCAGCGAGACCAGAAAAAGAAAGAAGCCGCCGACGAATATCTGCACCGAGTTGAGCAGCACCGGATCGATCGTCCCCCTATCCCTGGCGACCAGGACATTGCCGTAACCGCTGGCAACCGTTGAAAGGAGCAGCAGGCCGATGCCCCCGAAGGTCCGCAGCCCTTCCGGCGACGCCCACGGCTCACGGCTGAGGCTGATCAGGGCCACCCCGGCGACGCCGAGGGCCAGGCTGAGGAGTTTCGGCACGGACAGCGGTTCGTCATCCATGCAGAAATGGGCCAGTACCCCGGTCACCAATGGCGCGGTGCCGATGATGATCGCCGCCAGCGCCGCCGAGACCATGGTGATGCCGAGATAGAACAAGCCGTACAGCAGAAAGGTCTGATAAAAGGCGATCTTCGCGATCAGCGCCAGGTCGCGGCGGCACGCGCCGACCACGTCCCGACGCGGCCAGAAGGGCGCGAGCAGCAGGCCGGCGAGCATGAAACGCAACCCGGCAAAGGAAAACGGGGTGGCGTGGCGGAGGCCGATCTTGATCCCGACAAAGGCGGTGGACCAGAGCAGACAGGCGAGGATGGCAAGCAGGGTTGCCGCCAGCGGCGAGCGGCGGCCGCAACGGTCAGCCATGCAGATGACCGATCCGCGCGAACATCGTCACCATGCCGACCCCGAGGGTATGGAGTAGTTCCACGCCGAGATGGCAATCGGCGGTGCGGTCAAAAAAGATGCCCAGCCGCGATTCAAGATCATCCTCGGCCCGCCAGTGGCAGATCAGCACCGGCACCTTGGGCAGCGGGGCGAGGATGATGGCGATGTCGGCATCAAAAACCGGCGCCGCCCGCCGACCGCTGAACATCCCGACCAGGTCCGCGAACAGATGCGGCTGGGCGTCGGCAAGCCGCTGCAACACCGCTTCGCAACGCTGCACGAAAAGCGGGTTCCAGGTCGGGCCGTCGGCAAGCTCCCGCATGGAGACCCATTGCCCGACGGGCGCAACGCCCGTGCTCGCCAGCACATACCGCAGCAGCGGCACCGTCACCCAGGGGTTGAGATGGCACTCGGAGGTCACCGTCCCGTCGGGGCCGACGAGAAAATCCTTGCCGAGACAGGTGACCGCAAGCCGTCCCTCAACCATCCGCCCCCCCACCGCCGAGGCGCGGCCGGCCAGATCGATGGCGGCGATCTCCCCTTGCAGGCGCTGAAAAACCTCCTCCATGTTGCGATCCATGGAGGCGCGCCCGCCGTTGCCGCCGTCGCCCAGGGCCGCCGTCTCCGCCGGCAGGCAGGGGCAGTCGGCGAGTCGCTTCTCCCCCTTGAGCACGGCGGTGGCAAAGGCCAGACAGGAAGGGAGATAACACTGCCGGCAGTTGCTCCGCGGCAGGAGTTTGTAGATTTCCAGAGGGGTTTTAAATTGCACCATCACCGACCATCCATAGCCGCCTGCCGTTCAACGATTACCGCGCTGCTGCTGCAACTGCATGGCAAGCGCCATCTCTTGCCGCGCCTCGGCGGCCATCCCCTTGCCGCCATAGGCCACGCCGAGATTGTAATGGCTGTCCGCATGCCCCGGCTCTAGCCTGATCGCCCGCTGCAGCAGGCTGATTGACTGATCCAGCCGGCCGAGGGAAAACAGGCTCACCGCCCAATTACAGAAAAGCTCCGCCGATTCCTCGCCGCGCAAGGCGGCGGCCCGGTAGAACTGCACCGCGGCCAGCGAACGCCCGGCCCTTTCCAGTTGCACGCCCTTGCCCACCATGGCCTTGACATTGTTCGGATCGTAACGAAGCGAAGCGTCGATGGCCGCGGAAGCGTCATTCTCGCGGCCGTGCCGCCCATACAGGCGGCCGAGAAGATAATGGATATTGCCAAGGGAGACGGCGGTATCGCTGCCGACCCGGTGCGCGCCGCCCTTCCCGCTGCCTATCGCGGCGCCCGTGCGCAGCATCCGTTCCGCCTCCGCATCCCGTCCGCGCAGCATGAGAATTTTGCCGAGATTCTGATACCCGCCGACAAGCCCCGGTGATTTCGTGACCACGTCCTGCCACAGCGTCAAGGTATCCGCCCAGACCAGATTCCGCTGCCAGGTGAGGAGGCCGCACGCCAGCGCCAGCGCGACGAGCAACAGCCGCAAGGCCCACGCAAAGCGCTCGCGGCCGCCGGCCAGAAGGCCATAGCCGCCGGCAACCGCCGCCAGCGTCAGGAAGGTTGAGGGCAGATAGAGCCGGTGCTCGNNTAGAGCGGCAGGAAGGAAGATTCGATCAGCAGGTTGCCGAGAAACCAGAAAACGGCAAAGGAGAGCAGCCGCTCGCGCCGATACAGCGAAACGATCAGGGCCGCGAGCAGGGCCAGGCCGACAATGCTGGCAACGGTCTGCGGCGGGTCGAGGAGCCCCCGCGAAACAACCACGTCATGGCAGAGGTTGAGCCGTGACGGCAAGGGCAACAGGATGAGGCCAAGATACATGAAAAGAACCCTTGGCTCCGTCAACAAGCGTTCCGCCAGGGTGTATTCCCACTTCGCATACCCCGCCGGAATGGCGGCGAAAAGGTTGCCGCCGAGATAGAAGCAAGCCAAGAACAGCGGCACCGCCGCCGCCATGGCGGCCACGGCCAACAGCCGCCGCCGGTCGCGACGCCAGGATAACCCTTCCAGAAAAAACCATTCGTAGCCGAGGAGCATCACCGGCAGCATGGCCGCGTTTTCCTTGCTGGCAAGCGCCAACCCGCCGCAACAGGCGCAGAGCACGAACAACCCGTTCCGCCGCGCCGGCCTCCCCGCCGTCAGCCGGGCCTGCGCATAACACCACAGCGCCGCCATGGAGAAGAGAGCGCTCAGGCTGGCCATCCGCTGGACAATGTAGGTTACGCCGTTGCTCTGCAGGGGGTGCAGCGCCCAGAGCAGGGTCGCCACCAGGGCAATCTCGCGGGCGCGAGGATAACGGTTCCGGAAAACCGGCAGGCGCAGGGTGGTCAGCGACAGGCCGAAGAGAACAAGGGCGGCGGCGCAATGCACCAGCACGTTGACCAGATGGAACCCCCACACCTCGTCGCCGCCGAGATAATAATTGAGGGCAAAAGAGAGATTGGCCAGCCAACGGTTCGCCGACGGGCCGCTCCGGGCGGCGGCAAGCAAGTCCGGCAAACGCAGGGAATCGATGTGCAGGGCCTCATTGTTGACAATATTGGGCTCGTCATCGAACACAAACGGCACATGCATGCTGTTGCCATAGGCGGCGACAACGGCGACCACGACCACCAGCCACAGCCACCACTGCCGGAAACCGCCTCTTTCAACCAACCAGCCTGCCTGCATCACGTTTCCCGTCAACAATAACGATAGTTAGCCGGCCCCATGCCATCAGAGCCACTGCGCCAGCAGGACAATCCCCAGCCAACCCGCGGCCTCGCCAAGCTCACAGGCCGCGCCGAGGACGTCGCCGGTGATGCCGCCCAGGGTCCGGTTGCACTGCAAGCGCAGCCAGGCGGCAGGGAGTTGCGCGCAGAGGATGCCGACCAGGGCCGGCCGCACCGCAAGCGAGAGCAGCGGGAAGAGAAAGATCAGCCCGACCAGCAGATAGCCTGCCCGCACCTGCCCGACAAAGGCGTGCCCGGTGCCGATCTCGCGGGGGTAGCGGGAACCGAAGGCCAGGGAGGCCATGGCCCAGCGGGCGGCCGTCGGCGCCACCAGCAGACCGACCACCGCCGGCGGAGAAAGGATGAGAACGCCGCAACGGGTAGGCACCAGCGCATGCGACAAGAGCCCGGCCAGGGCCGCCACCTTGACCAGCAACAGCAACACCACCCCGATGACCCCGAAGGCGCCGGTGGCGGAGTCCTTCATGATCGCAAGACGCCGGGCCGGTTCGTGGCCGCCGCCGAGGCCGTCGCAGAGATCGGCCACCCCGTCGAGATGCAGCCCCCTGGTCAGCCAGGCCGAGGCCGTCACCGCCAGCGCCGCGGCCAGCAACGGGGTGGCGCCCAGGAGCAGCGCCGCCCAGGCGATGAGCGCCATGAGGCCGCCGACCAGCCAGCCGATCAACGGAAAGAAGGCGCTGCTCCGGGCCAGGAACATCCCCGGCAGCCCGGCGGGCATCCGTACCGGCAACCGGGTCAGAAAGGCGAAGGCGATCCGCAGGGCATTCCACATCGGGCAATCACCAACCGTTTACGCGCAGAGGTTATGAAAAGACGATCCCGGGCAGCGTTCACTCCGCCTCGCTGACCCCGGCCTCGCCGAAGGTGGCCATCTCGTTCATGATCTTGAGGCCCGCCTCGACGAGATTCATGGACAACGCCGCGCCGGTCCCCTCGCCCAGCCGCAGTCCAAGATGCAGCAACGGCTCAAGCCCCATGGCGGCAAAGAAGATGCGATGCCCGTGTTCGGCCGACATGTGGCTGAAGAAGCAGTAGTCCTTGATCTTTTCGTTGAGACGGATCGCCACCAGCGCGGCGGCGGTGGAGATGAAGCCGTCCACCACCACCGGCGTCCGGTTGCGGGCGGCCTCGATGATCGCGCCGCAGATCGCCGCGATCTCAAGCCCGCCCACCGCCGCCAGCGCTTCCACCGGCGAGCCCAAACGGCCGCAGTTGACCGCCAGCGCCTTTTCGATCACCGCGATCTTGTTGGCGAGCGCCGCATCATCGATGCCGGTGCCGCGGCCGGTGACTTCTCCGACCTTGGCGGGCAGCAGGGCCGCATACAGGGCGGCGGAGGGGGTGGTGTTGCCGATCCCCATATCGCCGGTGCCGATGATCTCGGCGCCGTCCTTGATCGCGTCGCCGGCAACCTCCATGCCGACCCTGATCGCCGCCAGGGCGTCCGCCACCGACATGGCCGGACCCTGCGCCATGTTATCGGTGCCGCGCCGGACGTTTTTAACGATCAGCCCCGCGCCGTTCACCTCCGAGGCTACGCCCACATCGACCACCCGCACCTCGGCCCCGACATGCTTGGCAAGCACGTTGACGCCTGCGCCGCCGGCAAGGAAGTTCAACACCATCTGCGGCGTCACCTCCTGCGGGAAGGCGCTCACCCCCTCGGCCACCACCCCGTGGTCACCGGCAAAGGTGAGGATCGTCTTCCGGCCCACCCTGGCCTTGAGATCCTTCTTGATCGCGCAGGTGCGGGCGGCCAGCCACTCAAGCTTGCCGAGGCTGCCGCGCGGCTTGGTAAGGTTGTCGAGCCTGGCCTGGGCCAAGGCCTCCACCCCGGCGTCGACGGCGGGAATCTCCGCCACCATCTTCTCTAAATCCGCAATACTGTTCATCGTTCACTCCCGTGCATAACCTTCCCACGCCGAGGCCAGCTCAAGCAGGGACGTTTCAAGTTTGACAAGCTCATACATCTCAAGGGTCACCACGCCGCCAAAACAGTGCCGGGCGAGCATCCCCCCCAACTCCTTACTGACTTCCGCCTGCTCTTTTACCACAGCCTGGTGATCCTTGCCAGCAATGACCCCGTGATAATGCAGATGTTGCGCGCGCGGCAGATATTCCTCCACTTCGGCCCGCCAGTCATGGCCGCAGCGAAGCAGATGCCCGACATCGAGACAGAGGGACAAGCCGTGCTCCCGCACCAGCGGCGCCACCCGCGCCAACGGATAATCGACGTTCTCGACGCCTATCCGGCCTTTCTCCGGCCCCAGCCTGGCCGCGAGCCGGGCCAGCGACCAGTCGAGGTTGGCGAGCCACTCCTCCTCGCCAAGCCCCGCCTCGCGCGGCAGATGCAGGTCGTAACCCCGCACCGCAAGCGGCGCAAGCTCCGTCAGCAACCGCTCGATCTCGTCAACCCCGGCCTGCCGCTCACCGGCCGCGGCCGCCCCGAGACGGATATCGGCCGGCAGATGGGCGGTATAGGTGAGACCGGCCGCCTCCGCCACCTCCATGAGCGCCGCAACATCAACGGGATGCGGCAGGCCGGACTTGGCGCGGCTTTCAAAAAAAAGCAGCTGCACGTCATCCACCATCCCGGCCAGCCGCCGGACATTGGCAAGCAGATCGGCCGGGATGACGAAGGAGGTCGCCCCCAGCCGCCACGGATACCTGCGCCGCCGATACGTCGCCTGCGCGCCCATCACCCCGCCCCGTCCGCGAGGGACACCAATTCCCCGGCCCGATCCTGCCAGGCCAGCGAGATGACAGGCCCCCCGCCCCCCGGTTCGCGGGCAGCGTCGGGCATCGCCTCTCGCACCGCCTTCCAGACCAGATCCGGGTGGTTATTGGTTTCGCTGATATGCGCGAGCACCACGTGGTGAAGGGCCGGATGCCGGAGGGTGTCGACAAAATCAGCCGCCTGCCGGTTGGGCAGATGGCCGATATTGGAACGAACCCGCTGTTTCAGGTGTTCGGGGTAGGGGCCGGCCTGCAGCATCACCGGATCATGGTTGCTCTCGATGATCAGGCCATGGCAGCCGGCAAGGCGGTGACGCATGAGTTGGGATACCTTCCCGGTATCGGTGCAGTAACCGAGGGCATGCCGCCCGTCGGCGATCCGAAACCCCACCGGATCGGCGGCGTCGTGGGAAACGACAAAGGGATGGATGGAAAGATCCTGCAACGGAAAGGTCGCGCCGGTGACAAAGGGGGTGCTGGCGGCGAGCTGCCGCAGGGTTTCGCCGCCTGCCCGCATGGTCGCCTGATTGAGGTACACCGGCAACCGGTAGCGCCGCGAGAGAACCCCGACCCCGGCAATGTGGTCGTGATGCTCGTGGGTGACGATGATCGCCGACAGGGAGTCGGCAGCCACCCCGATGGCGGCAAGCCGGCGCTCGATCTCCTTGCCGGAAAGGCCGGCGTCGATGAGAATCCGGGTTGCGCCGGATTCGACAAAGGTGGAGTTTCCCTTGCTGCCGCTTGCCAGAACACAAAAACGCATGACGATCAATCTACTTGTTTTGCCACCTTATTAAGGGTGGCGATTAGCGTTCCGTCTTTGCAGTTGAAGTTTTCCCCATTGGCACGCCGCCGAGTACCGGTAAAGTTGCCGATAAGGAGCAAAAACTGTTTGAGACCACCGCAGGTGGGCGAGTTTTTTTGCTCCCGGCAACTTTGAGGAACGCAGGGAACCAGCCGAAGGCTGGCAAGTGACAGGGGTGTCCTTTCTTTTGGTTCGTTTTCTTTGGACAAGCAAAGAAAATGAACATGAGTGAAACAAACTAGACCATCAGATGCCGGTATGGCCGAAACCACCGGTATTGCGATCGGTGACGTCCAGCGCGTCGACGACGCGGAGTTCGGCCCGTACCACCGGCGCCAGCACCAACTGGGCGATCCGGTCACCCCGGTTGATGGTAAAGGGCTCCTTGCCAAGGTTGATCAGCCCGACCTTCACCTCGCCGCGATAATCGGCATCGATGGTGCCGGGGGCGTTGATCACCGTCACCCCGTGCTTGACGGCGAGACCGCTGCGGGGCCTGACCTGCACCTCGTGGCCCGGCGGGATCGCCATGGCAAAGCCGGTGGGAACCAGGGCGATCTCCCCAGGCGCCAGCACCAGGGGGGCGGTAACGGCGGCAGCCACGTCCATGCCGGCGGCAAGCTCGGAATGGTAGCCTGGCAGAGGCAGATCCCGCTCCGGGATCAGCCAACGGATCTCAACAGTCGCGGCGGCGGTCATTGGTCAAGCAATTGCCAGTTGAGGTGATGATCTTTAACCGGGCCGAGCACCGAACAGGTCAGCGGCCGGGCGAAGATCCGTTTGCCGAGATCGCGGAGTTCATCGGCAGTCACCCGCGCAAAACCTTCCGCCACCTCGTCAAGGGGTACAAAGCGTTGAAAACAGAATTCGTTGCGCGCAAGCCTGGTCATCCGCGCGTCCATGTTATCGGCGGAGAGATAGAGCCCGGCGCGGACATACTCCAGGCCGCTGGCCAGCTCCTCGGCCGAGACCGGTTCCTCGGCGAAACGGCGCACCTCGCGGCCGATCAGCTCCAGCACCTGATTCGCGGAAGCGGGCTCGACCCCCAGGGAGATGGAAAGATAGCCGGCATCGCTGTAGCCGGAGACATCGGAGGCGATGGAATAGGCAAGCCCCCGCTTTTCCCGAATCTCCTGAAAGAGCCGCGAGCTCATGTTGCCGCCGAGCAGCACG
>DHYT01000196.1:0-186 GCA_002415465.1 Desulfobulbaceae bacterium UBA5123 | reverse complement strand
CCGGCGAACACCCGCCGCCAAAGGTCGACAAAGCGGTCATGGTCGATATTGCCGGCCGCCGCCACCACGATCTTGTCCGGCGTGTAGGCCTGCTCCACATAGTGCAAAAGCTTTGCCGAATCCATCGCCGCCACCACCTCGCGGGCGCCAAGCACGGGATAGCCGAGGGAATGCGCGCCCCAGAGA
>DHYT01000105.1:3006-4572 GCA_002415465.1 Desulfobulbaceae bacterium UBA5123 | reverse complement strand
ATCCTCATCCTCGACAACGTCGGCAAGCAGGTCGACTGGATTCAGTATTACCTGATCAAGGAAGGGGTGACCGACTACCGATTCCTCAAGGGCGGCGTCCTCCAGTGGGTCAAGGACGGCTACTCTCCCGAGGGAACCAAATAATCCAAACCGCATGGCCCGCGCCTCACGGCAGGCGCGGGCCATCCCATTAGATGACGCCCTTGCCTCCTCCGCGCCGACCAAAGCCGACCAGCGCCACCCAGCGCCAGCGCGGCTGGCTGCTCGGCTGCGCCCTGGCCATGCTCTGCATGCTGCTCCTGGCCGGTGAGCACCTTGCCGCCCGATTCCATGTCGCCGACGCGGATTTCTGCGGCCTCATCGAGGGGTGGGGCTGCCGGGAAACGATCCAGCACCCCTGGGCCACCGTGCTGGACCTGCCCGTCGCCGTGTGGGCCGTAAGCCTCTACGCCGTTCTCATCCAGCTCGGCCCGGCCACCTGGCACCGACGCACCAACCGGCGCAATGCCCTGCTGCTCCTCGCCGCCCTTTGCGCCGGCACCCTCGCCTTCCTCTTCCTGATGGAGCGAGATTTCACCGACCCCTGCCCCCTCTGCCTGGGCGCGCACGCCTGCCACCTGTTCCTGGCCGGCATCGCCCTCGCCGCCCTCCGCGCGGCACGACAACCGGCCGCCCCCCCGGCAATCCTGGCGACAAGAAAACCTGCCCTCGCCCCGTCCCTGCTGGTCCTGCTGGCCGGCATGATGGCGGCGAACGCGGGAAGCAGGGCTGACCTGGAGCGAAGCCTTGCCGGCCAGCTTGCCGACCCCGCCCTCATCGGCCCCCTCGCCGACCGGGCCGGCGACCGGTATTTCCCGGAACGCATCGATCAGATCATCGCCGGCAGGCAGTCGGCCCCCAATCGCCTGACCATCATCGGCTCACTCTCCTGCCGACATTGCCGCGCCCTGCTGGCCGAGGTGCGCTCGCTGCCCGGAGACGCCCTCCGGGAAACCGCCATCGCCTTTATGCCCTACCCGCTGGCCGCCGCCTGCAACCCGGCGGCGGCGCAGGCCGGGCTGCCCGCGCATCGGCAACGGTGCCGACTGGCGGCGGCAACCAACCGGGCGCAGAGCGGCGCCGGCTTCTGGCCCTGGTTCGAACAGGTGAACAGCGCGCCGGGCCGGACCCTGCGCGGGATGAACGACAAGGCCTTCGCGCAACCCGACGGCCAGTCCCAACTCGCCGCGCAAATCGCGGCCGCCAACGCCATTCCGGTAGTCCGCATTCCACTTCTGCTCTGGAACGGGCAACCGTTGCCGGGCATCCTGGCGCGGCTCCCGCTTGCAGACCTGATCAGCCACCTCATCGACGTGCAGCGGTCCGGACAAAAAACGGTTCCGGAGGATTGTGATTGCTGACCGGCCGGCAGGAGTGGAAGCCGCGCCTCAACCCGCCGCCGGGCAGAGCGACCGCAGCAGCGCCAGGTTTGTCATGTCCTCGGCAAGATCGTCGGCCTTGGGGGTTTCCAGGGTCATGGGATGGGAGGCGAAACGGGGGTCGTTGAGCAGCAGACGGAAGCCTTCT
>DHYT01000105.1:2637-2880 GCA_002415465.1 Desulfobulbaceae bacterium UBA5123 | reverse complement strand
CCGGCGGTGGTCTCCAGCAGCACCGTCACCCCGGCGTCGCTGTCGGCGAGCACCGTATCGAGGTTGCGGGCGAACCGGGCAAGCCCCTCTTCGACCCCGTCGCCGAGGTGGGAGCCGGGGTGCATGACCAGATAGGGGATGCCCAGCGCGCTGCAACGCGCCAGTTCATCGGCCAGGGCGGCCATGGACTTGACCGCCGTCTCCTGTTTGCCGGCGGCAAGGTTGATGAGATAGGAATCGTGG
>DHYT01000105.1:0-2590 GCA_002415465.1 Desulfobulbaceae bacterium UBA5123 | reverse complement strand
CCGCTGGTTGCGGGTGAAGATCTGCAGCGCCTGCCCCTCGACCCGCATCAACCGGTCAAAGGCTAGATGCAGCCCGCCGGCCACCGACATGTGCGCCCCCAGTAGCGGCATCGCCCCTCCCCCGTCAACGCAGCCGGTCGAGCATCTGCGCGTAGCGCGATTCACTGGCCCGCAGCCGCTCGGAGATGATGGCGGCCAGGTTCCGGTAGAGCTTCAGGCAGAGGGCCGGATTCGAGAGCCTGAGCACGGTTTCGTTGATGACCAACGCCTTGGTCTCCTTGGTGGCGATCACCGACGCCGAACGCGGCAGCCGGTCGACAATGGACATCTCCCCCACGCAGCTCCCGTCGCCCAGCTCGTCAAGCACCACGTGCCGGTCCCCGGAATCATCCACCACCGCCACCCCCCCGGACAGAATGATGAACATGGTGGTCCCGGACTCGCCCTTGCGGATCAGATAGTCGTAGGTCCTGTACCTCCTCTTGGCCGACATCTTGAAGATGGCGGACAGCTCCTCCTCGGTGAAATCGTTAAAGAACAGATAACGCTTCTTCAACTGCGCGATAATCTTCAACTCATCACGGGAGAGCTGCTTGGCAGGTTTCTGCGCCGACGGCTTGGCCCGGCGTTCGAGATACATCTCCATGGCGTCGGCAAACTCTTCCGCCGACTGGAAACGATCCTCCCGTTTCTTGATCAGCGCCCGGCCGACAATCTCGGCCAACTGGTCATCCACCGGCTCTGCGGCCGAGGAGAGCGACAACGGGGTCTGGGTGAGGACCGCCCGAAAACGCTCCTCCTGGGTGGCGCCCTGGAACGGCTTCTCGAAACAGAGCCACTCGTAGGCCAGCACCCCCAGGGAGAACACATCGGAGCGCTGATCGAGCACCTCGCCGCGAATCTGCTCCGGCGACATATAGAGCGGGGTGCCGACGACCCCGCTCTCGGCCACCATCAGATTGGCGCCGGCCGCCTGCATCACCCGGGCGATGCCGAAATCGGTTATCTTCGGCAACCGGTCCTTGAGCACCAGCACATTGGCGGGCTTGATGTCGCGGTGCAGCACCCCGCGCTGGTGCGCGTAATGCAGCGCGCGGGCGACCATGACCAGAAGCCCCACCTTGTCGGCGAGCGCCATCCGCGCCCGCCGGACGATCAGATCCTTGATGGTGCAGCCGTCGATATACTCCATGACGATATAGGGCACGGCGTCCTGCACGCCCATATCGTAAATGGTGGTGATGTGACTGTGGTTGAGCTGGCCGACGATCCGCGCCTCCTGCATGAAGAGGTCCAGGGCCTTCAGGTAGGCGGCGTCGTTCTCAAGCCGGTCGCTGCGCAGGATCTTGATCGCCACCTGCCGGTTGATCAGGTCGTCCAGGGCAAGATAGACCACCCCCATGGCACCCTGGCCGATCTTTTTCCGGACGCAATACCTGCCGATCTTTTCCATTCAGATCTTCCCTGTCGGCCGCATACGAACATCGCCGGGACCGTCCGCGCCTCTGCCGCGCACGTCGGACCGCGCCGACGCGACGATTGCGCCTGGATAATGACGCCGACGCATCAGTTCGCGTCCAGGCCGTTGAGCGGGCGCACGCTTTCCTGGTTGATTTCCTGCAACAGAAGCCCCGGCATGCTGGCAAAGGCATCCACCCGGTGATCCGAATCCGCGAAATCCGCCTTGAAGGAGGAAATCAGGTTCAGCTGCTCCCAGCGGGGGATATAGTACTTGACCAGGGCGGGGATGGCGCCGTACACCGTGGCTTCCGGCGCCGGATCGGCAAAGCTCGCCGCCGAGAGCTTTGCCGCCGAGAGGGTTTGCGATTCGTAAAAATTTTCCAAAAAAATCAATTCTTTCGGCTCTAGGGCCTTGATCCCGAACCGCGCCAGCAGGCGGAGCACCCGGCGCAACACCCCCCGGCCGAACCGGGCCAGCCGATAGGGGAGGAAGATCTCCCGAGGGGTATTCAACTCCAGATACGCCCGGATGGTCAGGATCAGTTCCGCCAGTTCCACCGGCTCGGGGTCCACGAAATGGTAGGTCTGGCCCGAAAACTCGGCGCGGCGCTCCAGCAGATGGTGGACGAAGAACGGCAGCTTGGCGGCATTGGAATAGGAGTGCCGCACCCCGCGGTTGGTGAGCAGCACCGGCATGGCCCGGTCCGCCACGGAAAAGAGCAGCCGGCTGAAGCCCTGGATCTTGTGATCATGCTCGCCGTACACCACCCCCAGCCGGATACAGGTATAATCGAGCCCCTGTTGCTCATGCATGTGCCGGAGGGTCAGCTCCGCCAGCAGCTTGGATTTGGTGTAGTTGCCGAGATCGGCGGTGAGCGGCAGATGCTCGCCCTCGTCGAGGTTCTCGCCCGACGGCAACACCGCGGCGCTGCTGAAATGGATGTAGGGGATGCCGAAGGCCAGGGCGGCGCGGGCCAGGTTGATCGCGCCCTGGTAGTTCACCTCGTAG
The DNA here is from genome assembly GCA_002415465.1 of Desulfobulbaceae bacterium UBA5123. Classification (GTDB taxonomy): domain Bacteria; phylum Desulfobacterota; class Desulfobulbia; order Desulfobulbales; family UBA5123; genus UBA5123. The sequence continues at coordinate 120 of DHYT01000105.1, read as the reverse complement.
GCGAGCTTCGGCTCGCTGTCGATGGAGGCGATGGCGCAGTTGATAATGAAGTCGGGCCGGTTTTTGCGGAAATAGCGCCGGATGTCCTCCGGCTCCCGCAGGCTCAAGAGATCGGAAGAG
>DHYT01000163.1 GCA_002415465.1 Desulfobulbaceae bacterium UBA5123 | reverse complement strand
CCACTTCACCCTGGCCAAGGAGGTGAACGCCGTCCGCGAGGCCTTCGGCGCCAAGAGCCCCCTCCCCTCGCTACGCGCCATCCCGGTGGAGGAGCCGCCCACCACCCCCCTGGCCCTGGCCGACGACATGCTCCGCCGGCGCTGTCTGCGCTGCCACCCCTACTACCAGGGCGACCCCTACCCGGAAACGGAGCACGGCACCGGCTGCGCGGCCTGCCATCTTTCCTTTCACGACAATGCCATGCAAGGCCACCGCTTCGTCCGTTATCCCGATGACAGCCAGTGCCTGCACTGCCACCATGGCAATCGGGTCGGCGGCGATTATTACGGCCGCTACGAACGGGATTTCTCCATGGAATTCCGAACCCCTTACCGCACCGAAGACAATCCGCCCCGCCCCTACGGCGTTGAATACCACCAACTTCGGCCGGACGTCCACCAGCTTGCGGGCATCGCCTGCATCGACTGCCACTCCGGCGCACAGTTGATGGGGGGCGGCCGCCAGGACTCGTCGCCTTCCCTTACCTGCGACGGCTGCCATGGCTGGCAGCCGGGCCAACCGCCGCCGGCCGCCAACCTGCTCGTTAAGGAAGGCCGCCTCATCCTCGTCACCAAGCTTGCCCACAAACAGCTGTCGGTGCCGCCGCGCACGAACCCCGTCCACCGGCAATACCGGGACAAGGCCACCTGCGTCGCCTGCCACGCCCAGTGGGGCTTCAACGACCAGGGGACACACCTGCTGCGGCAGGATGCCGACGACTACGAAGCATGGTCCTACCTCACCGTGCAGGGGAGCCTCGAGGTGGAAGCGCAACTCGAAAACAACCTCTATGGCGGTGACCAGACCGCGCCCGAGATGATCGACAAATTGACCGGCGAGGCGCGACCCGGCCTGTGGTACAAGGGCTTTGAACAACGGCGCTGGGAAACGGCGCTGCTCTGTAACGATCGCGACGGACGCATTACCGTCTGCCGCCCCAGCCTTGACCTCCATCTCTCCTATGTCAACGGCGAGGGGGAGGTGCTCTTCGATGCGGAGACGCCCGACCCGTCAACCCCCAAGATCCGCCCCTACACCCCGCACACCATCGGCAAGGCCGGCGCCTTTTTCCGGCAACGGCTCCAGGCCGGCCGGCCTGCAAACAAAAAACAGGAACAACCATGAACAGATTCTTCAGCGTCGGCATGCCGCTCTTTGCCATCTCCCTGCTTGCCGCAGGCTGCGCACCCAAAACCATCCCCGCCCCCGCGGCGCCGCCCACCGAACGAATCGTCCAGATTCCCGCCTCCGTCAAACGGGTGCCCCCCGCCAGTCGCGTTCCCGCCACCCAGCGCCCCTACCGGATCGACGACAAGACATACTACCCGCTGCCATCGGCGGAAGGCTTCGAGCAGCGCGGCATCGCCTCCTGGTACGGCAACCCCTTTCACGGCCGCAAGACCTCCAACGGCGAGACCTACAACATGCATGAGATGACCGCCGCCCACAAAACCCTGCCGATGAACACGCGACTGTTGGTGAAAAACCTTGATAACGGCAAGGAAGCGGTTGTCAGGATTAACGACCGCGGCCCCTTTGTCCGGGGCAGAATCATCGACCTCAGCCATGAGGCCGCGAACCGACTGGACGTGGTCGGCAAGGGAACCGCGCCGGTACAGCTCGTCGCCCTGGGCGAGGCTGCCACCTTTGCGCAGGGACAAGGCACGGTGGAACGCTTCCTGCCGCATGAGGACTTCCGGCACGGGGAATTTTATGTCCAGATCGGCTCCTTCACCAACAAGGAAAACGCCAATCGGCTGAAAGAGAAGATGATCGCCGAGGGGAGAAAAACCGTGATCCAGACCTGGGAAGGCCCGGAGCAAACCTTCTATCGGGTCCAGGTCAGGGTGGGCACCGAACTTGCGCACGCCAACCATGCCGAACAAGCCCTCATCGATTCGGGCTATCCGGGCGCCTTTGTGGTGGCGCGCTGACGCCGATTACAACAACAGCAGGGATGAACAATGCCACCCACACCAGAAAACAAGGACATTCTAACCGCTATTGGCATTTCTGTATCACTTGCGACCTTTATCTACACCCAGTGGAGAAACAGAAAAATAAATGAAATAAATTTTGCATTCAAACTCATGGACAAATTCGATTCAAAAATTCTGACGCATCACAGACTTACCGCTGCTGATGTTTTTTTAAGAAAAGGCTTCGACAATTTACAAAACGAAGAATGGGAAAAAATAGATCCAATATTAGATTTTTTTCAAGAAATAGCAGTATTTACAAAAAATGGCCACTTAACCCCAAAACTTATTTGGAATCTATTTTTTTATTGGATTGGCACATATTATTACGTATCGACAAAACACATTGAGGAAACCAACAATGAGTACCCAGGATGCTGGGACGATCTTATTTGGCTGCATAAAAAATTAAAAAGAATTGATAAAAAAATAAATAATGGGAAATACAGCAGCCACGATACAGAAAGCATTCAGGTTTTTTTCCATGCAGAGTCTACTAGACCAACAATCTAAACGGGCCGGCGGTCAGACGGGATTCTTGGGAAGAAAGAAGGAGAAGATGGTCCCCTGCTCCGGGTCGGATTGAAAGGCCACCCGGCCGCCGAGATAGTGCTCGCCGAGCAGCTTGATGCTGTAGGTGCCGAGTCCACGCCCCTGTCCCTTGGTGGAGAAGGAGCGCTGGAATATGTGCAGCTGGTTTTCTTCCGGGATATAGCCCTGATTCCGGACCCAGAACTCCACCTCGTCGCCGTGGTCAGTACAACCGACCAGCACCGCCCCATGCGGCGCCATGGCCTCGACGCCGTTCTTGACCATATTGCCGACGATCCGGTTGACGAGATTCCGATCGGTGACCAATTCGAGATTAACGGCCGACGGCGCCACCTCCACCACACATTCGGCGCAGTAGCTGCTGTGGCTGTAAAAGGCGGCGACCCAGGCAAGACAATCCAAGGACCGGTAGGGCTTGCGGGAAACAACCAGATCGTTGTTCTCGGCGGCGCTCAATTCCTGCTGGGCTGTTATCTCGTCGATAAGGCGCTCGGCGTTCTGCTGCAGCATGCCGAGCAACCGCTCTCTCCGTTCCGCCGACTGCCCGGCCTTGCCGAGCATCCTGCTCAAGCCGGCTACCCCGCCGGCGGTATTCATCACGTCGTGAAAGAATATCCGCTCCAGCGCCCGTCGCCGCCGCTGATCGGTGATATCGGAAAGGTACAAGAGCATCAACCCTTCCCGGCTTTCCGGCAACGGCGTCGCCTTGACCTTAAACTCGTAGGCCTGAGCGGTCACGGCATGGGTCAGACTGCATTCCCGCTCATCCGCTTGCTGATACTGCTGACAATTCCGGATCGCCTGGGACGCCCCGCAGTGGGAACACCACTGGGTGGTGCCGCAGCCGAACTCACTGGTCCCGGCATGCCCGCAGGCGAGCGCCTCGCCCGGCCGCTGCCCCAGGATTTGCCGTTGCTCCTGCACCCCGAAAAAATCCACGAAGGCATCGTTGGCATAAACGATTTGCCGGCGAACGTTGAGAACGGCAACAAGGCCTGGATAGGATTTCAAGACTCCCACCAGCAGGCTGTTGTCGGCAATGGCTTGGTGCTGTTTGTCTATCTCCGCCTGCGAGTCTCTGAGTCGCAGAGGGTCGTCGGCGGGCAGGGTAAATTCCACCATGGGGTCCGTTTATCTACCAAAGTTCAAAAGAATGCCGTGCATCCGGGTATATCACTTAGCATACACGAAAGCGCGGCCTCGCCCATAATTTTCACCACCCGAAGCGGGCGGCAGAGAACAGAAAAGCGCGGCCCCGGACAGGATCGCGCTTTTCTGTTGCCAAAACCATAATCCGGGCGGCGGCTGTTAATGCTTGAAGGACCGCTGGCCGGTGAACTTCATCGCCACCTGCGGGTTGGCCTCGTTGCAGGCTTCGATGGTCTCGAAATCACGCATGGAGCCGCCCGCCTGCAGGATGGCGGAAACGCCCTGCCGGATGCCGACGTCGGCGCCGTCCCGGTACGGGAAGAAGGCGTCCGAGATCATCACCGAGCCGGGCAGGCCGGCGCGGTCTGCCTGCACCTTGGCGTCGATGGCTTCCCGTTCACCCTGGTTGCGCTTGCCCTTCTCGATCTCCAGCACCAGGTCGGCATAGGGGATGCCGTGCTTGTCCCAGCAGACGATATCGGCGTATTTGGTGTAGGCCTTGGCCACCGCGATCTCGGCGACGCCGACCCGGTCCTGCTCGCCGGT